>DATEIF010000197.1:0-6220 GCA_035279205.1 Vineibacter sp. | reverse complement strand
TGGCAGGCAAAGGATCAATCGGAGCGGCCCTGGGTTTGGGGCACGCGCTGACGATGATCCATCGCCGTCGTCCTGAGCGAAGCGAAGGACCTTGCAGTGGGTGTTTAAGAGAATGACGGCACTGGTGATCACCATCGCCAGCGAGGTTTGATGCGAACACCGCAAGGTCCTTCGCCTCGCTCAGGACGACAACCACACGCGAGCCTCGGATCTCAACCCGCGCGCAGCACCGCCTCCACGGCGCGGCCGATCGCCAGCGTGCGCCGGTCGCTCATCGTTTCGCCCATGACCATGAAGCCGACCGGCAGCTCGCCGGCGCGATGGCAGGGGATCGACAGCGCACAGCGGTCGAGGAAATTGCCGACGCTGCAGTTGCGCAGCAGCAGCATGTTGTTGCGGGTGAAGCCGTCGGCATCGGCGACGTCGGCGATCTTCGGTGCCACGATCGGACAGGTCGGCATCACGACGGCGTCGAAGTTCGCCGTGATCGCCGACACGCGCTTCTGCAGGTCGATGCGCTTGCCCAGCAGCTCGATGTAATCGGCGGCGCTCATCTGGGCACCGCGCTTGATGCGCGGGGCGATGATCGGATCGTAGACGTTCTCGCGGCGCGCGATCAGGTCCTTGTGCCAGGCGTAGGCCTCGGACGCCGCGAAGCCGCCCTTGGCATTGATCGCCGGCAATTCGTCGAGCATCGGCAGGTCGATCTCGATGATGCGCACGCCGGCCGTCGCCAGCACGGTCAGCGCCCGGCTGAAGGCGGCCGACACCGTGGCATCGAGGTCGTTCATCACGAAATGCTTGGGCACGGCGAAGCTCAGCGCATTGAGACGCGCCGGTGCCGGCACGTCGATCGGTTCGCCGGCGAACACCGCATCGACGACGGCGCAGCATGCGACCGAGCTCGCCAGCGGCCCGATCGAGTCGAGCGACGTCGACAGCGGAATGACGCCGTCGATGGGCACGCGACGTGCCGTAGGCTTGAAGCCTGTGAGCCCGCACACGGCCGAGGGAATGCGCACCGAGCCGCCGGTGTCGGTGCCCAGCGCCGCCACCGCCATGCCGTCGGCCACCGACACCGCCGCGCCCGACGAGGAGCCGCCGGGCACGCGGGCACGATCAGCGGGGTTGCCCGGCGTGCCGTAATGCGGGTTGAAGCCGACGCCGGAGAAGGCGAACTCGCTCATGTTGGTGCTGCCGACGATCACGGCGCCTGCAGCGCGCAGACGCGCCACCACGGGTGCGTCTGCCTTGGCCGGCGGTGCGTCGTCGAGCGCCTTGGAGCCGGACAGCGTAGTCTCGCCCGCGACGTCACAGAGATTCTTGATCGACACCGGCAGCCCGGCCAGCGGTGAGGCCACGAGCCCAGCCTTGCGCACGGCGTCACTGGCGTCGGCGGCGGCCAGGGCCTGCTTGCGGTAGACCTTGATGAAGGCGCGCGCGCCTTCGCCGGCTGGGTCTTCGATGCGCGTCAGCGCCTGTTCGACAAGCGCACGGCTGGTGGTGCGGCTCGACGCGAGGTCGGCGGCGAGTGAAGCAATGGTGGGACGGGTCACGGCAGGCACTCACGATGTGACGATGTGGTGCCGGACCCTAACGGCGGATTGGGCGTCCGCAAAGGGCCGTTATCTCCCGCCATCGTGCCGACCTCACCCTGAGGAGCGAGCACAGCAAGCGTCTCGAAGGGTGGGCTACCACACGAGCAGCCCGACAACAGCCGGCGCAATCGACCGAGACCGTAAACCATCCTTCGAGACGCCGGCTGCGCCGGCTCCTCAGGATGAGGTTGTGCGTGAACTACAAACTACCCCCGCTTCCACAGACCGCCGGCGGATGTCGTCGGCGTGCCGGCCTTGTGCAGCGGGCGGCCGCCGAACTCCTGCTGGTACAGCATGCGGATGGCTTCCGGGCCGATGTAGCTCTTCACCGTCACGCCGTCGGGGAAGAACACGTCGATCTTGTCGTCGACGTCGTCGCTGTAGTGCTCCTGCGCGCCATGCAGCACCATCGGCGCGCCGATGCGCGAGTTCACGAACGTCTGCACGTCGAGCAGCTCCTTGCCGCGCACGTGCTTCTGTCCCAGCCGCGTTTCCTCGACGAAGACGTTCGACTGCTTGTCGCCGACCGGCACGATGGCATAGAGGTCGTAGTCGCCATGCACATAGTGGGCGTTGGTGCGCAGCCCGTAGGGGCTCAGCATGACGCAGCCGTAGTGGACGTTGTTGGGGTCCATCTGCACGGTGTAGGAGCGATCCGCCGGCAGATAGAGCGGCGGCTGGCCGTTGGCGCCGACCGGCGCCAGGTGCGGGCGGAACTTGTCCCACTCCGCCAGCGCCTTGGCATACTTGCCGCCGGTGTAGGCGCCGGCGCCGACGACACCGGGGTCCACCACCAGGCCGGCGGTCTTGTACACCGCGCCGTTGATCAGGGCGTCGAAGTCGGCGGTCTTGGCCTTGCAGTCCAGCCGCTTGGGGACGTAGCCCTTCTGGCCGATGTACTGCAGCGCCTCCTCGTTGGTGCGGCGCACGGCGATGTAGACCTTGAAGTGACCGGCGGCCTGGGCGAACACGCCGGCGTCCTGCTGGCGCATGTGCTTGAACAGGTTGGGGTCCTGAACGTTCAGGGGCCGAGAGGCCATGCGGCGGCTCCTTGCGACTCGGCGGCGACGCGCCGCTCCTCAATTAATGAGGATGCGCTCACTACAGAATTCGGGCGCCGCCCGCAAGGGGAATTTGCACCGCGCTGTCGGCCAGCGTCGGGGGCAGGGTTCAGAACAGGTGTCCGCTCTTCTCGGCCTTGGTGCGCAGGTACTTCTCGTTGTGGCCGTTGGCGGGGAAGACGTGGCGCACGCGCTCGACCACGGCGATGCCGTAGGACGAGAGCTGGCCGATCTTTTCCGGGTTGTTGGTCATCAGCCGGATCTTGGCGATGCCCATCTGCTGCAGGATGGTGGCGGCCGGCCAGTACAGCCGCTCGTCCGGATCGAAACCCAGCTGCTCGTTGGCATCGACGGTGTCGAAGCCGCCGTCCTGCAGCTGGTAGGCGCGCAGCTTGTTGACCAGCCCGATGCCACGGCCTTCCTGCGCCAGGTAGAGCAGCACGCCCGAGCCATGGCGGGCGATCTCGGCGATGGCGCCGCGCAACTGCTCGCCGCAGTCGCAGCGCAGGCTGGCCAGCAGGTCGCCGGTGAAGCATTCCGAATGCAGGCGCACCAGGACGGGCGCCGTCGGGTCGATCTCGCCGATGACGATGGCCAGATGCTCCTTGCCGCCGTCGGCGGGCCGCCAGGCCACGATGCGGGCGTTCTCGGCGTTCTCCAGGGGTACGCGGGCGTCGGCCACCGGCCGCAGCTCCAATGCCGCTCGCTTTTCGTAGCCACGCACCTCGTCGGCATCGACGTAAAGCGCATCGCGTGCCGCCGCCCAGTCGCGCCACGGCCGCGCGCGGTCGCGGGCCAGCGGTCCCAGCACCACCGCCGGCATCAGCCGCGCCAGCTTGCAGAGCTCGATCGCTGCCTCGGCGATCGCCGGCGCATGGCTGGCGGTCGGCCGCGACAGATGCCGGGTGGCGATATGGACGCGCTGGTCCGGCACCGTCGGCCGCAGGATCACGTCGACGGGGACGCCGAATGGCAGATCGAGCGTGATCGGCTTGTTGGCGTCGCCCATGCTGCCGGCGATATGGGGGGGGATCTCGATGCCGACCGCCTCGGCGCGCCGCCGGGTCGTCACCAGCACGGGGGCGTCGCTGGCTAGGCCGCGCAGCCGGGCGAGCGTGGCATCGCCGCAGGATTCAGCCGCGGCCGCCAGCCCGGCCGAGCCGTCGGTGTCGCGGATCAGCACCACACCGCCGCGCCGTAGCTCGGCCACGGCGCGTTCAACGGTCGCCAAAGGCGATGGCGACACGGCGTCGGCCGGTCGGCTGTCACTGCGACGGGATGACGGACTTGGCATGATGGCGCCCTTTTACCTGCCGGCCGCACGCCACTCCAGCCTGTCGAGCCGTTTCCAGGAATGAGAAAGTGTTACCCTCGGATTATCCTATTGTCCGATTTCCGTCCTGCGATGGGTTCCATGACCTTGATCTATCGCGACTTCGACCAGGCCAGCCTGGACGCCGCCTACAACAACCGCTTGGCCGTACCGGATTTCCAGGCGGCTTTTGTCGATCGCTGGACGGCGCAGAGCGCCGATATGCGCGCGCGGACGCCGTGCGAGCTCGACCTGGCCTACGGGCCCTCGCCACGCCAGCGGCTGGATGTCTTTGCGCCGCCGGGGCCCGTACCGCCCGGCGGCCGTCCGGCGCTGCTCTACATCCACGGCGGCTATTGGCAGGGCGGCGACAAGGACATCTATTCGTTCCTGGCGCCGGCGGTCACCCATAGGGGTGCGCTCTACATCGCGGCGACCTACGACCTCTGCCCCACCGTCACCATGACGGCGCTGGTGGAGCAGGCCCGCCAGGTCGTCGATTGGCTGCACACGCACGCAGGCGAAATCGGGCTCGATGCACGCCGACTGGTGGTGGCGGGCCATTCCGCCGGCGGTCATATCGCCGCCAGCCTGGCACACACGGACTGGGCCGCGCGCGGCCTGCCGGCAAGCGCCCTGGCCGGTGCGCTGCCGCTGTCCGGCCTCTACGATCTGGAGCCGATCAGGCTCAACTATCTCAATGCCGCCTGCCGCATGGATGCCGACGAGGCGGCCAGGCTCAGCCCCATCCGGCACATCAACCCTGGCGCGCCGCCCACGATCCTGGCGGTCGGCGCCGCCGAGCTGCCCGAGCTGGTACGCCAGACCCGTGACTATGGTGCTGCGCTGGCCGGCGCCGGCGTGCCGCCGCTGGCCGTTGTCGAAACGCCTGGCGACAACCATTTCTCCATCGTGGACAGCCTGCTCGATCCTTCCAGTCCTTTGGGGTCAAAGCTTAAGATATTGATGGGATTATAGTTTTCCTCGCCGGCGTGGATGCCGGCAGGGACTCTGGCGTCTCATTGGGCCCTAACCGGACCGTGAACGGGCGTGACAGGTATTGAAACCATACTCGGGCCATCATGGTCGCTCACACCCACCCGATGGTATAAAGCCATGCAATCCCACCCTTCCGCATCCGCGCCGGCGGCTGGCGGCGTATCCGCCTCGATCGCTCCGGGACAAGAGATGGCAACCAAAGGCAAGAAGATCCTTCTGATCGACGATGACGCTTCATTGCGTACGGTCCTCGTCGAACAACTCGAGCTCTACGACGGCTTTCTCACCATCCAGGCGTCGACCGGCGCCGAGGGACTGGAGATCGCCAAGAAGCAGCTTTTCGACGCCATCCTGCTCGACGTGGCGCTGCCCGACGGCGATGGGCGCGACATCTGCAAGCTGATGCGGCGCGAGGGCGTGCGTGCCCCGATCCTGATGCTGACCGGCGCCGATACCGACGCCGACACCATCCTGGGCCTGGATTCGGGCGCCAACGACTACGTCACCAAGCCGTTCCGCATCAACGTGCTGCTGGCCCGTCTGCGCGCCCATCTGCGCCAGCACGAGCGCAGCGAGGACGCCATCCTGCAGATCGGCCCCTATGAGTTCCAGCCGGCGGCCAAGATGCTGTTGGAGAAGGGCGGCAAGAAGAAGGTTCGGCTGACCGAGAAGGAAACCTCGATCCTGAAGTACCTGTACCGCGCCGGCACCCGCGCCGTCGGCCGCGACCAGCTGCTGGGCGAGGTCTGGGGCTACAACGCCGGCGTCACCACGCACACGCTGGAGACCCACATCTACCGCCTGCGCCAGAAGATCGAGAAGGACCCGGCCAACGCCGCGATCCTGGTGACGGACAAGGGTGGCTACCGGCTGCAGCCGTAAGCGACTGGCGCTTCGTCACGTCATTCTGTCGTCTCTGCCATCGACGCGGGGCCATCGCGCCTCGCATGCCGATTTGTCCTGCTCTCATCGACAAAGGGTGATACAAGAACCGCCGACAGCGGCCGGTTCTGCTTGAGTCCGTCCCGAAGACAGACCGTAGTGCACCCGGCAAGATGCCCTGGACATGCGCCGATGCTCGGCTCGGCGTGACCGGCAGTTCCGGGATTTCGTGCATATCTGGGCGCGCATCGCGCCGACAAGATCCGAGCACGAGGAGTCCCATCATGACATCAGGCGGGATGCAAGACCCGGCTCGTCGCCACCGGGCGCTGCAGCGTTCGAGCCTTCAGCGAAAAGAAGAGCTCCTG
>DATEIF010000196.1:0-3964 GCA_035279205.1 Vineibacter sp. | reverse complement strand
GACGCGCGCTATGTCGCGGCCGTCGTCAACGCCGGCGGCATGGGCTTCATCACCTGCATGTCGTTTCCCGACGATGTGGCGGCGTTCCGCCGCGAGGTCCGGCTGTGCCGCGACCTGACCGGCGGCCGGCCGTTCGGCGTGAGCCTGGCGATCTCGCGGCGGCTGGGAAATAACGATCGGCTGCGGCCGTACCTCGACGTGATCGTCGACGAGAAGGTGCGGTTCGTCGAGACGTCCGGCGACACCCCGGAACCGATCCTGCCGCGACTGAAGGACGCCGGCTGCGTGGTCATGCACAAGGTACCGGCCGTGCGCTATGCGCAAAGCGTCGAACGCCTGCCGGTCGATGCGATCGCCGTGATCAGCGGCGAGGCGGGCGGCCACCCCGGGCTGTTCATGGTTGGCCAGATCGTGCAGGGCGTGCTGGCCGCCGACGCCGTGACGAAGCCCTTGGCGCTGGGCGGCGGCATGGGCACCGGCCGGCATCTCGCCAGCGCGCTGGCCATGGGTGCCGGCGCCATGCTCATGGGATCGCGCATGGTGGTGGCCGAGGAGATCTGGGCCCACCGCCGCTACAAGGAGCTTGTGACGGCGATCGACGAGAGCGCCAACCGCCTGGTGATGCGGACGTTCCGCAACAACCACCGTGTCCTGGATAACGCGGCGGCCCGCGAAGTCGAGCGCCTGGAGAGCCAGGGCGTCACCGACTTCGCACGCTACGAGCCATGGGTAGCCGGCCGCTACGCGCGCCAAGCTTATGCGACCGGCGACGTCTCGCAGGGTATGATCGACATGGGTCCGGCCGGCGTCTTCGCCCGCGAGATCAAGCCCGTTGCCGCGATCTTCGACGAGATCCTCGACGACGCTGCAGCGACCATCCGCCGCCTGTCGGCGACGATGGTCGCTGGCTGAGTTCCTGGGCGTCCGTCGTGCTAGTCCGAACCCTCGGCGCCCAGCGTGATCACCACGTCGGTGGCCTGCGGTTCGTGCGGTGCCAGCGCGGTCCGGTTGGCATCGCTCCACGCCGCCAGCTTGATGACCTGTCCCTTGGGGATCTCCGCCGAGTCGGTCGGCTCGACGATCAATAGCCCGCTGTTGTCGACAAAGAACGTGTGGTCGCCAAAGATCTGGCTGAGCTGCGGCACAACCGGATGATTCTCAGGGATAGCCTGGGCCGTGACCTGGCTCAGGGTGCGTTCGACCCGTGCGGAAGACAATCTCATCGCACTCTCCGTTACCATTGAGGATTGCGCCGCGAGGTCAAAGCCACGCTGTCGGCGCGCGCCGCGGGGAGCCTCCCACCTCAGGTGGTCGAACGACGATCGTCCCGCACGAATCAGGTAAGGCTCAGCTGCGCCTGATCAAGCGCGCGCGACAAACTTCTGTGGAGCGTCAACGGTCGCGCTCAAGCTGGCGAATGCCGATCGCAGCGACACTCTGGAGTTCGATGGCTGTCGCCCGCGCGGCGGTCACACCATTGTCGCAGGCGACATGCGGCGGGCTTCCTAGCCCGGCTTCTGTTCTTGCAGGTACTTCGCGAGATAAGGCTCGTTGGGGATCTCGATCCAGCCCTGGAATGTGCTGCCGTCGTTCAGGGTCAGCTGGCCGACATAGTAGGCGACGGTCTGCTTGCGAATGGCGACACCGATGCGATAGGTGACGCCCTCCCGTTCGGCGCTGGTCAGGGTCTGGCTGTCGCGGTCGTACGCCATGGTCCAGGTCTCGAACGCCGCGATGGTGTCCTCCCGCGCGCTGGGCACCACGGTTGCCTTCACCCGCAAGCACTTGTCGTGCAAATGGTCGGCAGCGGTGCTGCGGTCGTAGGCCGTCGTGCCCCAGGACCGCGACAGGGCGGCCTGCGCCTGCGCCGACTCCAGGGTCGGACACACCGTGACCACCATCTGGCCGAGCTCGGCATTGAGGACCACGAGGCTCTGCGCCGAGGCAGCCATCGGGAACAAGGCAAACAGGCCGGCGAGCAGCATCCAGCGGATCGACAGGGACATCGAGTGCATCAGGTCACCATGAAGCGTAAGCGGGTCGGTGAAACGCAGACGATAACGCAGGTGATAAAGCGCGAGCGGTGCAAGGATCGAGCCGGCAGCGCGCGGCCGGCTCATACTGGATCATGCGCGAGGATGCTATGACAATTGTGTTCAGGGCGGCTGCGTTTGGCCGCCGCGTCGGGGGAGAGACATGAGCGTCAACGGGTATCGGACCGCTGTCGTGACGGGGGCCAACCGCGGCATCGGTGCGGCGCTGGTGCAGGTGCTGTGCGAGCGTGGGCTGGAAGTGCACGCCATCGCGCGCTCGGCCGGGCCGCTCGACGACCTGGCGCGCGCCACCGGCTGCGTTCCGCATGCGCTCGACGTCGGCGACCGCGCCGCGGTGGCGGCGGCGCTGGAAGGGCTGGCGGTCGACGTGCTGGTCAACAACGCCGCAGCGGTGGCGACCGGCGGCCCGTCGTTTGAGGCGACAGTGGCGCAGATGGACGATCTCTTGCGGGTGAACATCGCCGGGGTCGTGAACAGCCTCGCCGCCGTCGTGCCGGGCATGAAGGCGCGCGGCCGCGGCCACATCGTCAACCTCGGCTCGACCGCGGGCCACCATCCGATCCCCGGCATGCCGGCCTACGCGATGACCAAGGCGGCGATCCACAACCTCAGCCAGACCTTGCGGCTGGACCTGCACGGCACCGGCATCCGCGTCACCGAGATCGTGCCCGGCCGCGTCGAGACTGGCATCCACCTGGGCCTGATGGAAGACCGCGCCGCCGCGCAGCGCCTGTTCTACGACGACGTCGTCTCCCTGCAGCCGCAGGACATCGCCGCCGCCATCCTGTTCGTGCTCGACGCGCCGCAGCGCATGGACGTGACGCTGATGGAGATCATGCCCACCGACAGCGTCAACGGCGGTACCGCGTTCGCCAAGCGCCCCGCTTGATCTCCTCTCCCGCTTGCGGGAGGGAACTAGGTCACGAACTCGACCAGGGTGCCGGAGGCATCGGCGGGCGGCACCACGGTGCGGCCCTGGCTCTCGCGCCACGGCGCCTTGCCGGCGCTGAGCGCGGCGCGCGCCTTGTCGAGGTTGGCGACGCGGATCGCGAGCCCCACCAGGCGGTCGCGCCCGGTGTCGATCGGCACGCCGGGATAGCGCGCCGCCACGGCCGCCGGCGCCAGCAGCTCGACCTGGGTCTTGCCGGTGTTCACCCGCGCGCCGCCGGGGATCGCGGCGACAGCGTCGCGGCCGAAGATCCTGGCCCAGCGCGCGGCCATCGCCTCGGGATCGGCGCAGGCCATCAGCAGCGCCGCCAGCCCCTGGGCGCCGTTGGGATGCTCCAGCAGCTCGGGGATCCACACCGTGTCGCGCGTGAGCTGGCCGCAGACGAAGAGGTGCAGACCCGGCAGCGTATCGTCGGGGAAGTGGGTGACGCGGAACGCCGCCTCGCCCTTGCCGCCGCCCGGCAGGTCGACCGGCCGCGCGAAGGCCACGACGTCGCTGGCCGCGATGCCCATGCCGCGGATCTCGGCGCACGCCTTGTCGGCGTCGTCGGTCTGCAGCGCCACCGCCGACAGGCCCTCGCCGCGCGCAAGGTCCGCGCGGAAGGGAGCGTTCTGGTCGGTCGGCGCCACCACGCCCAGCAGCTCGAAATAGTCGTCCTGCAGCATGATCGTGTGGTTGGCGGTGCCCATGTGGGCGCTGTGATAGCCGCGCGGCGACAGGGTGAAGCCAAGCTGCCGCCAGGTCGCGGCCGCGGCGTCAAGCTCGCGCACCAGGATCACGCAATGGTCGATACCGGTCAGATGTTGGGGCATTACCGTCTCCATTGTTGACCTTCCCCGGAGGGGGAAGGTGCCCCGAAGGGGCGGAAGGGGGATGTTCGAGCGGGTTCAGTGTCTCTGAGGGATATCGAGTCTACCGCAACATCCCCCTTCCGGCGCTACGCGCCACCTTCCCCCTCCGG
>DATEIF010000195.1:0-8721 GCA_035279205.1 Vineibacter sp. | reverse complement strand
GTGAGCGGCCAGTTCGCCGCTTCCATCAAACGATGCTCTAGCGCGCCTGGCGCTTGCATTCTCCTCCATATTTCTATAATCATAGAAATATGGAAACATCACATGCTGTCGCCGCTCTCGTCGCGTTGGGCCAGGAGAACCGGCTCGACGTCTTCCGGTTGCTGGTCCAGGCCGGCAAGGACGGCTTGGCGGCGGGCCAGATCAGCGAGCGCCTGAACATCCCCTCGCCGACGCTGTCCTTCCACCTGGCGCAGCTGCGGCATGCCGGCCTGGTGCATTTCCGCCGCGACGGCCGGTCGCTGATCTACGCCGCCAACTACGACGGCATGAACGCCCTGATGGGTTTCCTCACCGAGAACTGTTGTGCCGGCGATGCCGCGGCGTGCGGCGCGCCGGTGTGCGAGCCCGCATCCGCAACCCTTTCCCGGCACAAAGGAGCCCGGCGATGAAGCGCATGCATGTCCACATGGCCGTCGAGAATCTCGACCAGTCCATCCGCTTCTACTCGGCCCTGTTCGCGGCCGAGCCCAGCGTGATCAAACCCGACTATGCGAAATGGATGCTGGACGATCCGCGCGTCAACTTCGCGATCTCGACCCGCAGCAAGGATGCCCGCGGCGTCGACCACCTCGGCATCCAGGTCGAGGATGCCGACGAGTTGCAGCAGGTCTACGCCCGCCTGAAGCAGGCAGAAGGCCCGGTCATCGAGGAAGGCAACACGACGTGCTGCTACGCCCAGTCGGAAAAGAGCTGGATCGCCGATCCGCAGGGCGTCGCCTGGGAAACCTTCCTGACGGTGGGTGAAAGCACGGTCTACGGCCAGAGCGCGCCGCTGGAGCAGCTCAAGGGTTCGGCATGCTGCGCGCCGGCACCGATCAGCGCCGCGGCCGCCGATACCAAGGCTTCGACCTGCTGCGGATGACGGCCGTGCCCGGCCGCGGTGGCGTGAGGACGAACCGATGGACGTCGTGATCTATCACAACCCCGACTGCGGCACGTCGCGCAACACGCTGGCGCTGATCCGCCATGCCGGCATCGAGCCGCATGTCATCGAGTACCTGAAAACGCCGCCCAGCCGGGCGATGCTGTGCGCGTTGTTGGCGCGCATGAAGCTCGCGCCGCGTGACGTGCTGCGCGAGAAAGGCACGCCCTATCACGCGCTGGGGCTGGCGGATGCCGCGCTGTCGGACGACGCGCTGATCGATGCGATGATGGCACATCCCATTCTCATCAACCGGCCGATCGTCGTTACCGACCGGGGCGTGCGGCTGTGCCGGCCCTCGGAGGTCGTGCTGGACATCCTGCCGGCATCGATGGCCGGTGCGTTCCGAAAAGAAGATGGCGAACAGGTGCTCGACGACGCCGGACGCCGCGTGGGAGAGTGAGGTGGGTGGTCAAAGCGCGAGATTTCTTCAGCGAGATCACGTTCGCCTGCAGCACCCACCTCACCCTCCCATCGCTGACGCGATAGGCCCCTCCTTCTCCCCCCACTGCGTGGGCGGAGAGGGGATTGCAGCGGATGCGCTGACGTCGTGACGCCGCAGCCCCTGACCCGGCCGGTTGTCGGCGAAGCGATCGGCACAGCCCTGCTGCTGGCCGCCGTCGTCGGATCGGGCATCATGGCCGAGCGCCTGTCGGGCGGAAATGTCGGTGTCGCGCTGCTGGCCAACGCCGTCGCGACGGGCGGCGCGCTCTATGCCCTGATCATCCTTTTCGGCCCGATCTCCGGCGCGCATTTCAATCCCGCCGTCACGCTGGCGCTGGCGGCACGCTGCATGCTCGAGCGGCGCGCCATCGTCCCCTATGTCATCGCCCAGGTCGCTGGCGGCATCCTCGGCGTCTGGCTGGCGCACCTGATGTTCGACCTGCCGATCCTTCAGGCCTCGCTCAAGGCCCGCACCGGCATCGGTCAGTGGGCCGGCGAGATGACGGCAACGTTCGGCCTCGTCCTGTTGATCGTGATCGGTGCGCGTCGCCAGACCGAAGCCCTGCCGGCGGCCGTGGCCTGCTACATCGTGGGCGCCTACTGGTTCACGTCGTCGACTTCCTTCGCCAATCCCGCCGTCACGATCGCCCGGTCGCTGTCCGACACGTTCGCCGGCATCGCGCCCGCCCACGCACCCGGCTTCATCGTCGCGCAGGGCCTCGGCCTGGCGCTGGCACTGGCCGCCGCCGCCATCCTCGACGACCGCTGACTGGGACGCGGCATCGATAGAAGCCGTCGTCCGCTTCGCTCAGGATGACGGTGGGCTGCTTCCATCAAAACGAGATCCCTCGCTGCGCTCGGGATGACAGTCTGATCGAACCATCATACGGTTCTTCACCCATCATCGAGTCGCCGATCATGAGCCGCTTCTGGAGTGCCGTCGTTCACACCCTGTCACCCTACGTGCCCGGCGAGCAGCCGAAGCGGGATGGCATCATCAAGCTGAATACCAACGAAAACCCCTACGCGCCCTCGCCGCGCGCGCTGGCCGCGATCGCGACCGCAACGGATCGCCTGCGACTCTATCCCGATCCGCACGCGTTGCGCCTGCGCGAGGCGATCGCGGGCCGCCATGACGTCGCGCCCGAGGCGGTGTTTGTCGGCAACGGCTCGGATGAGGTGCTGGCCCACACCTTCCAGGCCCTTCTCCAGCACGACGCGCCGCTGCTGTTCCCCGACATCACCTACAGCTTCTACCCGGTCTATTGCGGCCTCTATGGAATCCGGCACCAGGAGGTGCCGCTGGATGCCGCGATGCGCGTGCAGCTCGCCGACTATCGCCAGCCCTGCAGCGCCATCCTGCTGCCCAATCCGAACGCGCCCACCGGCATCGGGCTGGCGCGCGATGCAATCGAGGCGCTGGTGCGCGAGCACCCTGACCAGCTCGTGGTGATCGACGAGGCCTATGTCGACTTCGGCGCCGAGAGCGCCGTGCCGCTCGTTGCGCGTCACGACAACCTGCTGGTCATCCAGACGCTCTCCAAGTCGCGGGCCCTGGCGGGACTGCGCGTCGGCTTTGCCATCGGCCAGCGGCCATTGATCGAGGCGCTGGAACGGGTGAAGGACAGCTTCAACTCCTATCCCCTGGATTGCCTCGCCATCGCCGGCGCGGCCGCAGCGCTGGAGGACGACGCCTGGTTCCAGCAGACGCGCGACCGCATCATGGCGAGCCGCGAAACGCTCACGCAGGCGCTCTCCGAACTGGGCTTCGAGGTCCTGCCCTCTCTGGCGAATTTCGTCTTCGCACGTCATCCCAGCCACAGCGGCGCCCATCTCGCCACCCAGCTTCGCGAGCATGGCGTCCTGGTGCGGCATTTTCAGAAGCGCCGGATCGAAGACTTCCTGCGCATCACCGTGGGAACGGACGATCAATGCAGCCGCTTGATTTCCCTGCTGCGCGGCATGATCTGAGGATCATTCTCGGGACCGTCATCGATCATGTCCGCCGCGCCGAAACAGGTTCTGACACTCTTGCTTTCCTTGGCGCTGGCCATGCCCGCGGCAGCCCAGACCGCACGCCTCGATGGCGACTGGGAGGGCACATGGCGATGCGAAGGGGCTGACGGTGCGGGTGCGTCCACGTCCACGGCCGTCGCGACCATCAATGGCAACCGGATCAAGCTGTCGCGCGCCGGCGATGCCAGCGACGTGGTGCTGAACGGGACGATCGATGCCGCCGGCACCGTCACGCTGAGCGGACGCGGCACCGGGCCGGCCGGTGAGGCGATCCTGGCGAATTTCAGCGGAGCCGTTTCAACGCGGGCCCTGACCGCGAGCGGCCGCGCCGTTCCCGTCGGACCAGGCCCGCTTCTGACATGCGCCCTGGCCTTGACGCCGCTGAACGCGCCGACCGCCCCAACCGTGCTGAGGGGTTCCGTCGCACCCGCGAGCGAACCGCCGGCGGCGAGCCCTCCGGCGCCGCCCGATGCCCCTGCCGCCGCAACCGCGGCCGCGTTCGATAACGACGTCTATTGGCGGTACTACCGGCTGCAACGCTGGGAGCACTGGCGCCGGATGCGCGACTCGCATCGGCAACCGCAACTGCCGGTTTGCGAACCGGGACAGATCGTATCGCCCGGCAGGTGCCGAACAGGCCCCGCCAACGCGATCGGCCCCACCCCGCCGCCGCGCGCCCAGACGCCGACGATGAGCGTTCCGCCGCCCGTCGGATCGCCCGGTCAACCGACAACCGGCCGGCCGCCGACGGGCGCAACGCAGGGTGCCGGGCAGATAGCGACGCCCACCGGCGGCGCACCGGCGTTGTCATTCGGCAGGCCCGCTGCGCCAGCGACACCGGCGCCGGGATCTGGATCGCCGGGCAACCGGTGGTGATGGCGGGCACGAACGAGACCAGAAACTGCCGCGAAGATCTTCACGATAGCGCGATGTCGCGGGTCCCGGCGTGTTCTCGATCGATGGGTCGCGCAGGACGACAATTGCTCACGTCATCCTGAGCGAAGCGAAGGATCTTGCGGTGTTGGTATCAACAGTGTCGGCGCTGATATCTCATCGGTGCCGACGCTCTTTGAACGATCCACCGCGGGGTCCTTCGCTTCGCTCAGGACGACAGCAGTTAAGCCGATTCGAATGGTCACGCTGAAGCTGCTTCCGTGCGATGGCGGCTCGGACCACGATTATGACTCGGCTTGAACGGCAGCCAGCCACAATTCCGATCGTTTTAGGCTCCAATGGCCTGTCGAAGGCCGAGCCATATTCGAGATTCCATATGTGCTGCAGGCGGCCTTGCAATATTTGTGGCCGCCCCGTTTGACCGGGAGTCCGTGATGAAGGTCCTCGTGGTTGACGACGAGCGTGAAACCACCGATCGGGTGTGCCGCTATCTCGCGCATCGGCGCTTCACCGTCGTGGCGGCGGATGGCGTCGAGCGCGCCGTCGACATGCTGGACAGCGACGGTCCCTTCGACATCATCCTGGCCGACGTCCGGGTCGGTCCCGAGGACAGCCTCGATCTCATCCGGGCCTGCAACCGGCTCGGCCACCAGCGGCCGACGATGTTCCTGGTGACGGGCGCGGCGCGCTCGGAGCATGCCAGCGAGAGCATCAAGCGCGGGCTCGCCTTTGCGTCCAAACCCTTTGCGTTCCGCGCGATCCTGGAGGCCTTGCGGATACTGAAGGATCGCGCGGAGGCGTTTGCGGTTCCCCGCATCGGTCCGGTGCGACGATTGTTGAGCAGCATCGAGGTGAAGCGTCAGCAACCATCCGCCAACGTCAACGCCGAGCGGAACAGGCAGGCATAACCAGCGTCCTGCCACGTCGCAGACGGCAACCCCGGATTGCTCCGCAATGGACCGATGCGGTGCATAATCGCGCTGGTTGAATCGCCGCACCATCGTTTATCTACGACGCGTATTTTTGATT
Source organism: Vineibacter sp. (assembly GCA_035279205.1). Classification (GTDB taxonomy): domain Bacteria; phylum Pseudomonadota; class Alphaproteobacteria; order Reyranellales; family Reyranellaceae; genus Vineibacter. The sequence goes on along the minus strand of DATEIF010000195.1, from coordinate 3,356 downwards.
AGAGGATGCGTGTCATGGTCGCGAGCGTAGTCAATGTTCGTTCGAGCGCACGAATCGTCTGCAAGGCACAGCTTCTCTCGAGTATTTCCGTCACTGCACTCGCCATCGCCTGCTGGCTCCCGCCGCCGGCAGTCGCGGCAGACTTCCCTGCCGGCACCGACCAGCAGCTGCGCGACGCCATCGCCGCAGCGAATATCAGCCCTGATGCCAGCTCCACGATCACGCTGACCGGCAGTTTCGCATCGACGACCTCGGCGCTGCCGGCGTCCACGAAAGCCATCACGATCGATACGAATGGCTTCACGATCACGGGCACCTATGCGAGCCAGACTTCCGCACTGCTGTTCAACGGCGCGGGCATCAACACGATCCTCACCGGTACGGGCGCGATCGTGGGCGGCAATGTACCCGGCGCGACCACGACCCAGGGCCAGAATGGTCTTTCCCTGAATACGGCCGCGACGGTGACCAACCGGACGTCCGTCACGGGCGGTGCCGGCGGCAGCGTCACGAGCGCCACCGGCGGTCTCGGTGCGCAATTGTTGAATCGCGCGACTTTGATCAACGAGGGCGCGATCACCGGCGGCGGGGCAACCGCTTCCAGTGGCGGGTCGGGCGTCCGGGCGAGCAGCGCCTCGACGGTGATCAACAATGGCACGATTCAGGGCGGAGACAGCACCACGGCCAGCGGCGGCGCGGGCGTCGAGACGGGCTCGCCGGCGGGCAACCCCACCACCTTGACGAATACCGGCACCATCCGCGGCGGCAACGGCCCGGCCAACGCAACCGGGACCGGGGGCGTCGGCGTGCTGGTGCGCGTCAACACCGCCCCGATCGTCAACACCGGCACGATCGAAGGCGGCATCGGCGGCGCCGCGATCATCACCACCGGCAATAATACAAATCTCACGCTCATCAACAGCGGTACCATCCGCGCCGGCACCGGCCGTGCCGATGCCATCGTGGCCGCCACCGGGACGACAACCCTGGAACTGCAGGCCGGGTCGACCATCGTCGGCAACGTGACGGTGAACACCGCCGACACCAACGATACGCTGCGGCTGGGCGGCACGGCCAACGGCATCTTCGACGTATCGGCGGTCGGATCGCAGTACCTGAACTTCGACCGCTTCGAGAAGACCGGCACCAGCACCTGGATCCTGACCGGCAACGGCACCGTTGCCACCCCCTGGCAGATCCAGGCAGGCACCTTGCAGATCGGCAACGGCGGCACCACGGGCTCGATCATGGGCGACGTCGTCAACGGCGGCACGCTCGCCTTCAACCGCAGCGATACGCTGGTCCATGCCGGCATCATCAGCGGCGGTGGTTCGGTGAGCCAGATCGGTACCGGCACGACAGTGCTCACCGCCACCAACATTTACACCGGCGGCACGACCATCAGCGCCGGTCGTCTGCAGCTTGGCGACGGCGGCACCTCGGGCACGATCGCGGGCGACGTCGTCAACGACGCCATCCTCGCCTTCAACCGCTCCGATGCCGTGACGTTCGGGGGCGTGATCTCCGGCAGCGGCGCTGTCGAGCACAACGGTACTGGCACCACAACGCTCACCGGCACCAACACCTATGCCGGCGGCACCGTGTTCAACGCCGGCACGCTCGCCGTCGCCGCCGATGCCAACCTCGGCGGTGCCGGCGGCGGGCTCAGCTTCAACGGCGGCACCCTGCAGAACACCGCCGCGTTCGCCACCGCGCGCAATGCCACGCTGGGCAGCGCCGGCGGCACGCTGCAGACCGACGCCGACCTCGCCATGAGCGGCGTCATCGGTGGCACCGGCGGCCTCACCAAGACCGGCGCCGGCACGCTGACCTTGACCGGCAACAACACCTACACCGGCACCACCACGATCACATCAGGTGTGTTGCAACTCGGCAACGGCGGCACATCCGGCGCCATCGCGGGCGATGTCGTCAACAATGCGACGCTCGCGGTCAACCGCTCCGACACGCTGGTGCTGGCGGAGACCATCAGCGGCAGCGGCACGCTGCAACAGAACGGCGCCGGCACCACTGTGCTGGCCGCCGCCAACACCTACAGCGGCGGCACCACCATCAATGCCGGCACCCTGCAGCTCGGCAACGGCGGCACCACGGGATCGGTCACAGGCACCATCACCAACAACGGCACGCTCGCCTTCAACCGGTCCGACGCCGTGACGTTCGCGGGCACGATCTCCGGCAGCGGCGGCGTGCGCCAGATCGGCAGTGGCACCACCATGCTCACCGGCACCAGCACCTACACCGGTGGCACCACCGTCGAGAGTGGGCGGCTCGCGGTCAACGGCAGCATCACCTCCATCGTCAGCGTCACCGGCGGCACCTTGGCCGGCACCGGCACTGTCGGCGGCATCGTCATGGGCAGCGGCGGCACCGTCGCGCCGGGTAATTCCATCGGTACGCTGAACGTGTCGGGTAACGTGAGCTTCACACCGGGCTCGACCTACGAGGTCGAGATCGAGCCTTCAGGCACCGGCGACCTGCTGCACGCCACCGGGACCGCGACCTTGACCGGCGGTACCGTCTCCGTGGTCAAGGCCGGAGGCACCTATGCTATCGACTCCCGCTACACCATCCTCACCGCCGATTCTGGCGTCTCGGGCACCTTCAGCGGCTTCACGCAGAACCTGCCGTTCCTCAACCTGGCGCTGACCTACGATCCCAGCAACGTCTATCTCGACGTCACCCGCAATGCCGTCGCCTTCTGCGACGTCGCCGCTTCGCGCAACCAGTGCGCCACCGGCCGCGGTGCCGAGAGCCTGGGCGTCGGCAACGCGGTCTACGACGCTATTGCCAGCCTGCCCGACGCCGCGTCAGCGCGGCAGGCGTTCAATGCACTCTCCGGCGAGATCCACGCCTCGACCAAGAGCGTGCTGGTCGACGAGAGCCGCTACCTGCGCGATGCCGTGCTCGGTCGCACAGCGCAGGCCGGCACCTCAGGTGGTACCGCGCCGCAGTTCGCCGCCCTGGCGCAGATGAACGACCAGGCACAGCGTCAACAGGATGGCACCGCCATCACCGCCTGGATGCAGGCCTTCGGCGCCTGGGGCCATGTCGGCGGCGACGGCAATGCCGCGCGTGCCGACCGCACCACCGGTGGCCTCTTCGTCGGTGCCGACACCACCATCGACGGCACCTGGACCATCGGTCTCGCCACCGGCTACAGCCGCACCACGCTCGATGTCGACGGTCGCAGCTCGCGCGCGTCGATCGACAGCTACCACCTCGCGCTCTATGGCGGCGCCCGCTTCGGTGCTCTGGGCGTGCGCGTCGGCGCGGCGCATACCTGGCACAGCATCGACACCACCCGCGGCATCGCCTTTGGCGGCTTCGTTGAC
>DATEIF010000194.1:0-2408 GCA_035279205.1 Vineibacter sp. | reverse complement strand
AGGAGATCGAGGCGAGCCTGTTCGCCAAGATGCTGCTGGAGCGCTGGCTCAATCCCGATTTCCAGGTGTTGTTGCCGCATTGGTCGGCCTTGATTACGCCACCTGCCGCGCCCTACGGGCCGGCGCCGCCGCCGGCCATGCCGATGCCGCCGCCGGGCAACCCGCCATCGGCGGCCAAGCCGCCAGCGCCACCAGGGCCGCCGTGGGCCGATCCGCCGAAACCCAAGCCGGCTGATTTCTCCGATCTCGCCGAGGCGATCTACAAGACCGACGTGGTGCAAGGCCTGGCCAAGCAGGCCCACGACGAGGCGTGGCGGCAACTGCGGGTCCTGCGCCTGGAATGGCAGCAATCCAACACCGGCACCAAGGTGGCGTCGGTGTCGGTGGCGGGCGTCGTCGTGGCCGGCACGCTGGCCGCCATCTTCGCCAACCAACCCACGCGCGAACGCGCGTTCGGCCTGCTGAAGAACCGCGATATCCCGGTGCCGTTCGTGCCCGGCTTGTCGTTCAAGTACTTCGATAATGAGCTACCCAAGCCCAGCCCGACCTACACGCCGGGCCCGCCGTCACCGCTGCCAGGGCCAGCCGACAAACCGTTAGGGCAGGGCGTGATCATCAATGTCGACGTCGCCGAGATCATCCGTTCGCGCCAAAAGAAGAAGTAGCGGAAACAAAACTGTTTTGCGTCACGGCTGGCCGGGCCAGAGCGAGCTTCTCCCGGGGTAAACCCTCGTTTAGACTCCGGCCATGGCGCAGTTCCCCGCGTACGAGACAATCCTGTTGGCACGGACCGCCGACGTCGTGCGGCTGACCTTCAATCGGCCGCAGCGGCGCAATGCGCTCACGCACACCATGATGGTGGAAATCGGCGATGCGATCATGCGAGTGCGCGAGGATGGGTCCATCCGCGCCCTGGTGCTGACTGGCAGTGGCGGCGCCTTCTGCGCCGGCGGCGACATCGGCGCCATGACCGACATGCCGCCAGCGCCGCCGGAAGGGCAGGAGGATCCGCTGGTCGCGCCGTACCGCGTCTTCGGCGACGTGCTGATCGCGCTCAACAACCTGCCGATCCCGGTGATTTCGATCGTCGAGGGGCCGGCCGTGGGCGGCGGCTTCGGCATGGTGTGCTGCTCGGATGTCGTGATCCTGGTGCAGGGCGCCAAGTTCGGCATCCCCGAGCCGCGCACCGGGTTCATTCCCTCGCAGGTCCTGCCCTTCATCGCGCGTCGCATCGGCGAAGGCCCGTTGCGTGAGCTGGCCGTCACGGGTCGCGTCATCGGCGCGCAAGACGCCTTCAACCTCGGGATCGGCCGCCACCTCTGTGAGACGCCGGAGCAGGCCAACGCCATCCTGCAGGTGGCGCTGGCCGATATCCGCCGCAATTCGCCGGCAGCGCTGGCGGCCGTGAAACGCCTGGTGCTGGCCTGCGCCACGCAGTCGGACGTCGCAGTGCTCGATGCCGCCGCCCTCGAGCTGGTCGCCTTGCTGCGCCGGCCCGACACGCAGGCCGGTATGCAGGCATTCCTCAACAAGGAAACACCGCCCTGGGCCCGAGTGGACGGCGGTACCAGGAGGACCACATGACGCAACAGAACCGCCGCAATTTCCGCCACCTCGAGGTGCGGCCGATCGCGGGTGCCCTGGGCGCCGAGTTGCACGGCATCGATCTGGCGCGCGACCTGGATGACGACGCGGTGGCCGAGATCCGCCAGGCCTGGCTCGATCATCTGGTGGTGTTCTTCCGTGATCAGGCCCTGACCCCGGCACAGCAGGTCGCCTTCGCGCGGCGCCTGGGCGAGCCGATGGAATACCCGCAGCTGAAGGGACTGCCCGACCAGCCGCTGATCACGCCGGTGATGAAGCTGGAGCACGAGCGCACCAACTTCGGCGGTGTCTGGCATTCCGACACGACGTACCTGGAGCGCCCGCCGATGGCGAGCATGCTCTACGCCAAGGAGATCCCGCCGCATGGCGGCGATACCGAATTCGCCAACCAGTACCTCGCCTACGAGGCGCTGTCGGCCGGCCTGCGCCAGACACTCGATGGTCTGATCGGCATCAGCTCATCGCTGAAGGCCGACGCGTCGAAGACGCGCGAGGACCGGCTGAAAGCGGCCGGCGAGGAATTGAAGACGCTGATCGCCGAGCATCCCATCGTGCGCACGCACCCCGAGACTGGGCGCAAGGCGCTCTATCTCAACGTCGGCCACACGACGCAGTTCAAGGGCTGGACGGTGAAGGAGAGCCAGCCGCTGCTCGACTTCCTGTTTCAGCACCAGGTGCGGCCGGAGTTCACCTGCCGCTTCCGCTGGCAGGTCGGCTCACTGGCGCTGTGGGACAACCGCTGCGCCATGCACAACCCGATCAACGACTACCACGGCTACCGCCGCATCCTGCACCGCATCACC
>DATEIF010000193.1:0-6311 GCA_035279205.1 Vineibacter sp. | reverse complement strand
GATGGCGTTGCGCCTGGCGCCGGCCGGCTGGATCGCGGCGCGCCGGCTGCAGTCGCGGCTGGCATCGCTTGCCGACCGGCGGCGCGAAATCGGCTACTCGATGCTGACCATCGTGATCTTTGCACTCAACGGCTACGCGGTGCATCTGGGGGCACGCCACGGGCTGTTCACCATCATGCCGGGCCTGCCCGCCGACGAGGTCATCCTGGCCGTCGCGACGCTGGTCCTGATGATCGTGACGCACGACACCTATTTCTACTGGACACACCGTGCGATGCATCATCCGCGGCTGTTCCGCTGCTTCCACCGCACGCACCATCGCTCGCACACACCCACGCCGTGGGCGGCCTATGCGTTCGACTGGCCCGAAGCCGTCGTGCAGGCCTCGTTCCTGCCGTTGTTCCTGCTCTTCGTGCCGGTGCATGGCGTCGTGCTGTTCGCTTTCATCACGCACATGATCTTGCGCAACGTGATGGGCCATGCCGGCGTCGAGTTGTTTCCCCGCGGCTGGGCAGTCTCGCGCTGGCTGGGCTGGATCACGGCGACCGTCCATCACGACCTGCACCATGCAACGGCGCGATGGAACTACGGGCTCTACTTCCGCTGGTGGGACCGGATGATGGGGACGGAACATTCCGACTACATTCGGGCGTTCGAGCACGCCACGGTTCAGGCGGAGACACGCGATGGCGCCGCGATCGAGAAAGCTTGAGGCCGTGGCGCTGGCCGTGGCGGGGCTCATCCCGGTCACGGCCACGGCCAACGACCGCCTCGAGGGCGATTGGCTGACGGACTCGCAATCGGCGCGCATCGCCATCAGGGCATGTGTTGATAATCCGACCTTGCTCTGCGGGCGCATCGTGTGGCTCGCCAGGCCGCTGGGAGTCGACGGCACGCCCGTGCGGACAGCCGCAATCCCGATCCGGCGCGCAGGGACCGGCCGCTGCTGGGCAGCGACATCATCAGGGGCTTCCACCCTGCCGGTTCGGACCGCTGGAGCGGTGGCACAATCTACGATTCCGAGAGCGGACGCACCTACAACGCGCAGGTGCGGCTTACCGGCCCTCACACACTGGAAATAAAGGGCTGCGTGCTGATCTTCTGCGACGCCCGCACGTGGTATCGCTTCCGGTGACGCTACAAGAGAATCACCCGCTGGAACGACTTGGCTACGACTCGTGGCTAGCCAGAATCGCCTCCGTTTCACGTTGCTTCTGACCTGTCCTTGCCTGCCCACCTGCGCACGAGCAGTCCGAGGATCACGACAAGCGCGAGATTGCCGATCGCCAGCGTCGCCAAGACCGCCAACGTGCCGGGCGCGCCGATCCACTCGAGCAGGATGGCACCCACGGTCGGGGCGGCGGCGCCGGCAAGGAGGCCCGGCATCGCCAGCTTCCCCATGAGGGTGGCGTAGCCATCGGATCCGAACAGCGCCAAGGGCAGCGTACCCCGCGCAATCGACGACAGCCCGCTGCCGGCGCCGTAGACGATCAGGGCGGCCGCGAGAACCGGCACGCCGAGCGCAAGCGCCGCGAGACCGGTGGCCACCAGTGTCGACGACGCGAGCTGGGTCCACCAGGGATGGTGATGGTAGCGCCCCACCAGCATCTCGACGATGCGCGAGCCAACCTGCGACGGTCCAACCAGCGCGCCCAGCGCCACGGCGGCGGCAAGCGGCACGCCGATCGCCTGCAGCATGGTGAGCAGGTGAATGGACCACATCGACATGATGATGCCGGCGGCCGTCAGGATGACCGCCAGCAAGGCAAAGACGGGTGTCCGACGATGGGCGGGCAGCAATCGACCCCGGGTCAGACTGCTTTCCGCCGGCTTTCCGCGCCCGGCATCGACCTGCGCAGCATCGGGGTTTCGCGGCAACACCAGGAGATAGGCCGGCAGGACGACGGTCAGATGCAACCCGGCGTAGGCCAGACACGTGCCGCGCCAGCCGACCAGGTCGACGAGCCACGCCGACAACGGCCAGCAGACGGTGCTCGCGAAGCCGCCCCACAGGGTGAGCGTGGTGATGGCGCCGCGCGCCGCACTGCCATAGAGCCGACCCAGCGTCGAAAAGGCCGCATCGTAAAGGCCGCAGCCCATGCCAAGGCCCATGACGAGCCATCCTGCGACATAGACGAGCAGGTTGGGCGAGACGGCGAGAATGATCTGACCGGCCGCGATCAGCGCCGCGCTGGTCGCCAGAACCGGCCGCCCGCCGGTCTGGTCAATCAGGCGCCCGACACGCGGCGCCACGAGACCCGAGATCAGCAACCCGATCGATACGGCACCCACGATCCACGACAGCGGCCACTGCGTATCGCTAGCGATCGGCTTGGCCAGGACCGCCGGCAGATAGAACGAGGATCCCCAGGCCAGGATCTGGGCAACCCCAAGCGCCGACACGACGATCCCCCGCGTCGGCGTGATGGCTTCCGCCGCTGCTGGTGCAAGGCCCACGATCACCTCTCGTCCGAAGGACGCCGAGCGTCCTGATGGCCTCGATCGCCTTCCAGCTCGCGCGGCCGAATGACCATGAACACCGCCAGGGCGGCGGTCATCGACAGGGCCACGGCAAGGAACGCCCAACCCCAGGCGACGGGCGACATGCCGCCGGCACGATCCAGGATCCAGCCCACCATCAGCGGTCCGACGAATCCGCCCGCGTAACCCAGCATCGAGTGGATGGCGAGGGTGGCGCCTCGACGCGACGGCTCGGCGGTGCCCGCCGCCCCCGCCGTCAGCGATGACGAGTCGAGCCACACCGCAGCGCCGTAGATCAGCAACAGCGCCACCGCGATACCGTAGGCAATCGATCCGACGAGACCCAGCGCCACCGCCAACGCGATCGACAACCCCATGGCGGCGCAGACCAGCCGGCGACGGCCCAACCTGATCGCGGCTTCGTTGCCGATCACGCTGGCGAGCGTGCCGCCGAGCGCCAGAGCCGTGACCACCACTGTCGGCGACAGCGCCTCGGTCCCTGTTCCCGTCCTGGCGGCTACGAACGCCAGGAAGGCAACGCCCCAGCCGCGCAGCGCGTTCATTTCCAGGGTGTGGATGCAGTACGCCAGCGCGTAAGCCATGGCCGACCGGTTGCGCAGCACCGGACGAAAGTCGAACAGGCCCTGTTTCCGGCCCGGCACCGCTGCTGGCGGCATTCTCGCCGGCGCAACCAGCGCGACGGTGAGCCACGCGATGGCGGGGCTGGCGCCCGCGAACAGGAACGCGGCCTGCCAGCCCGCGGCCTGCGCGATCGCATCGCCGCACAGGAATGAGATCGCGCCCGAGATGCCGATGCTGGCGGCATGACCGGTCACCGCCCGCGACATCATCTTGGGGTCGACCTGGTCGGCGAGCAGCTTCAGGCCGGTCATGTATGTGCCGGCCCAACCCAGGCCGGTCAGCGCGCGCGCCGCCATGGCAGACCAGAAGCCTTCCGCAACAGCCCCGAACAGCACATGCCCGATGGCGGAACAGCCGACACCGAACAGATAGACGCGCTTGGGATCAATCCGGTCGGTGAGCGTCACCAGGATCGGAACGCTCACCATGTACGCGGCGTAGAAGATCGCCGTGATCCAGCCCGCCTGCGTGTTGGACAAAGCCCAGCGCTGCATCATGTCGGGCAGCAGGGCGGGCCAGAAATAGGCGCCGATCTGCACCATGATCTGCGCGCCACAGACAATCGCCACCAGGCGTCCCGGCGAGGCGACGTGCGTCACCGTGGCCACGTCGTTTCGCCATATGTATCGCGCGATGTATCGCGCGGCACGTGCAGCACTTGGCAGGACACTGGACTAGACGTCAGCACGTGCGCGCGGCTTGGCTGTCATGGCTAGCTCCTCTTTGCGGCTTTACTAGTATCGTGGTTGTTTCGGAACAAAAAAATCAGGCGACGTCGCGTTTGCGCTTCTCGGCTGACATGGCCGGAAGGCCCTGGCAGCACTGGTCCTTGAGGAAGCCGATCAGCTCTTCGAGAGCGCCATAACCAGCCCGGCACGTGACGATACGGCCACTCTTCTCCTGCTCGACCAGACCGGCGTGAACCAGGCCGCGCAAATGAAAGACAAGCGTGGACATCGGGATGTCGAGGCGATCGCGCACCTCGGAGATCGACATGCCGTCATGTCCCGCCCGCACGAGGAGACGGAAGATGGCCAGGCGCGTCACGTTGCCCAGTTCGGCGAGGCGTGTAGCGGCGAGCTCAGGCTTCATGCGCGCAGCATAGCATCAAGGCAGCATAGATAAAACTATAAAACTAGTTTTATAGAAGTCTATTCGATCCGGCGCAGACAAGCGACGCCGGCGCTGGTTTCCTCATATGGCGGCTAACGGCCGAACCGGGCAAGATGCTGCGACGGCCAGGAGCAGCACGATGAGCATCGTCGACGAGGACATCCGCCAAGCTGAAGCGTCAACGCATCCGCTCGATCCGCTGACGCCGGCCGAGATCCGGCGTGCGGCCGCGGCGGTACGCGCCGCGCATGACCTCGGCGCCGGCATGATGTTCGAGACCATCAGTTTGCGCGAGCCGGACAAGGCGATCGTGCAGGCGTTCCGTCCGGGTGGGCCGATGCCGCGCGAGGCCTTCGTCTGCACGTTCGATCGCACCAACGGCAAGGTCTATGAGGCGCGCGTCGACCTCGCGCGCGACAAAGTCGTCTACTGGCGGCATGTTCCGGGCGTGCGGCCGAGCATCCTGATCGACGACATCACCCTGGTGGGCGAGGTGGCGCGCGCCGATCCGCGCTTCCGTGCTGCGCTCGCCAAGCGCGGCATCACCGACATCGAGAAAGTCCAGGTCGATCCCTGGTCGGCCGGCAACTACGGCCTGCCGGACGAGGCCGGCCGGCGCCTGTCCCATACGTTCTGCTGGTATCGCAGCGAGCCCAACGACAACGGCTATGCGCATCCCATCGAAGGGCTGTGCGCCGTGGTCGACCTCGACCGCGCCGAGGTGCTGCGCATCGACGACTACGGCGCGGCGCCAGTGCCGATGGAGAACCGCAATTACGCGGCGCGCTACCGGACGGCCTTCCGCACCGACGTGAAGCCGCTGGAGATCGTGCAGCCCGAGGGGCCGAGCTTCTCGGTGCAGGGTAACGAGGTGCGCTGGCAGAAGTGGCGCCTGCGCATCGGCTTCAACGGACGCGAGGGCCTGGTGCTGCACACGGTCGGCTACGAGGATGGCGGCCGCCTGCGACCGATCCTCTATCGCGCGGCGCTGTCGGAGATGGTCGTGCCCTACGCCCAACCGGGCGGTGGCCACTTCCGCAAGAACGCCTTCGATGTCGGCGAGTATGGCATCGGCGTGCTGGCCAACTCGCTGACTCTGGGCTGCGACTGCCTGGGTGCGATCCGCTACTTCGATGCCTGGCTCAACGACAGCAAGGGCGATCCCTACTGCATCGAAAGCGCGGTGTGCTTGCATGAGGAAGATGCCGGCATCCTGTGGAAGCACACCGACCTCTTCACCGGCGCGGTCGATGTACGCCGCTCGCGCCGGCTGGTGGTGTCGTCGATCTCCACTGTCGGCAACTACGAGTACGGCCAGTTCTGGTACTTCTACCAGGACGGCACGATCCACTTCGAGATCAAGGCGACCGGTATCCTCAACACATCAGGCCTCCGGGCGGGCGAGCCGCCGGCCTACGGCACGATCGTGTCGCCGGGCGTCTACGCCCACTACCACCAGCACGTCTTCAACATGCGCCTGGACACGGCGATCGATGGCGAGCGCAACCGCGTGGTGGAGGTCGACACCGTGGCGCTGCCGGTCGGGCCAGACAACCCGCACGGCAATGCGTTCACCATCCGCGAGACCGTGCTGGAATCCGAGCAGCGGGCGCAGCGCAATGTCGATTTCAACGCCGCGCGACTGTGGAAGATCGCCAGCGCCGATCGCCGCAACAAGATGGGACAGCCGACCGCCTACCGGCTGGTACCGCTGAGCCCGGTGCCCACCTTCTCCAGCCCGCAGTCGATGGTGGTCCAGCGCGCCACCTTCATGACCCGGCAGCTCTGGGTGACGGCGTACCACCCCGACGAGATGCATGCCGCCGGCCGCTATCCCAACCAGAGCGCGGGCGGCGACGGCCTGCCGGCATGGACCGCGGCGGACCGGCGGCTGGTCGATGAAGACGTGGTCGTGTGGCACAGCTTCGGCCTGCATCACCTGCCGCGGCCCGAGGATTTCCCGGTGCAGACGGTGGTGACGGCCGGCTTCGCGCTGCATCCCTCGGGATTCTTCGACGAGAACCCGGCGCTCGACGTGCCGCCGGCGGCGAGCAAGATGAGCTGCTGCGTCGACT
>DATEIF010000192.1:0-3564 GCA_035279205.1 Vineibacter sp. | reverse complement strand
GGCGCACCGTGACGGTGATCTCGCGCGTGAGGCGCGCCGCCTCGTGCGCGGCGTAGTACGTTGCGAACGCCGTCTTCACGCGCGCGACCAGCTCCAGCTCGACCAGCTTGCGCTTCGCCTCGGCCGAGTCGGCCTCGCCGCGCGCCACGTCACGCTGCAGGTCGCGCTTGCCCCACAGCAGGAACTCCTGGAAGACCGTGTATTTGATCTTGTCGATGCGGCCGGGCAGGACGGAGCCGCCGCGCCGGCCGATATCCATGAACTCGGTGCGGAAGGTCGGATCCGGCAACCGCCCGGCGGCATCGATGCGGGCCTGTGCGGCGGCGGCATCAAGCGCGGCAGCCGCCAGCTCGGGATTGAGCTGCCGCACCTTGGGGATGAAGTCGTCGACCCGGCTGCCGAGAGCAGCTTGGGCATGCGCCGTGCTGCCGATCAGCACGCAGGCGATGGCCGGGAGCGCTGCCGACCATAGGGTCGTGCGCCAAAACGCTGTGGCGGACATGGGTCACTCACGCGAACAGATCGGGGAATGGCGATGCGGCCTAAAAGCCGCTCCCGATCAGGCGCGTGGTGGCGGCAGTAGCGGGCGAATGATGCGAGAAGCGAACGTGGCGGCGTGCGTTGGACGGTCGACGTTACTGACCGGGCCTATCGGAAGCATCACCGGCGCCACTGGCTGGGCCAGCGGCTGACTCACCAGGCGCAGGCACGAGACCAGGCAGCCCGCCTGGGTGTTGCAGTCCTGCTGTTGGTGACAGTCGTCGCAGGGTGTGTCGCACGGTGCGACGGCGTCCGCCGTTGCGGTCGCGCTGGCAAGCGGCAACGACGCCAGGGCGGCGGCGGGTCCAAACGCCGCCGTCCACGCCATGACGACCATCAGCAAGGCCGTCAGCCCTTGGCGAAACCGTTGCATACCAGACCTATAAGCGCACTTTCGTTACGTCTCAAGTCACGGACCGATGAGCGCGGCCGACGATCTATCGTTCGCGCGGCTGGAAGACCGGGATCGTTGCCCGGGGTGGCCGGCCCGACTTACGATCGCGTCTCCCCAACGACTGCCTCATCGAGGTATCAACACGCATGGCGCGGGCAGATCAGACCGAGATCAAATTGCGGATCATCATCGAGCGGCCCGTTATCGGCGTGCTCCATAGCTTGCAGGCAAAGGATGAGCAACCGCTCGATCCGAAATGTTCGCGCAGCGGTGAGCCGCTCGTCTTTGATTTTCCTGTCCGCGTAGGTCCTGGCCCAAAGTTCTTCGGCGATCAGGTGCGTCGCGAAGGCCCGCTGCGGCGGTTTGTCTACATTCGCGTCGGACAGTTGGCCGGCGACGCTTCCTCGCCTTGGTCCCGCCGGATGAAGATCGACATTCACGACATTGGCGATGACCTGCTGGACCGTGCAGCCCGTAGCGCTGGCATTATCGAAACAACAATCACTGGCACCGCTGACGACGGCACTCCCGCCTGTGCCACTGTGCGGCCCACGGCTCGGCACATCGCCGAGCGCTGAGGCCGGATCCGAGCTGCGGTGCGGTGACGTCGGTGGCATTCAGCCGGCGAGCAGCAGGCTGCCCTCGGTCAGGAGAATGGCCACGGTGTCGCTCGTCATGCGGTCGGCCTCGATGATATCGGAGACATCGGCGAGGTCCGTGGCCAGGAAATCGACCGGCAACCAGCTCGACGGCAGCCGGGCCTGCGGAGCCGCTGACACCGCCGACTGCTGGGCCAAGGCCGTGTCCGGCGTGAAGGTCGCGATGACGGACGCGGTCAGGATGGCGGTGAGCAGGGTGCGGTCCATGTGAGCCTCCGTCTGGGTGATGTGCGGACCCGGCGTCCGCTTCCTGATGAGAGGAGGCTACGAGCGGCCCGCATCGTTTCCGTGTCGCGCCAGGCCTTTTGTGTATCGTCTGTATTCCATTTCTGCCACCCTGCGATGGACGGCCAGGTCCCTGAGATCAGGGGATTGCGCTTCCGCCTTTTCTGCCGGGCGCTCGTGGCGAGAAACATTTTGTTACACAGACGATACGCGCCGGTTACGCGCGCTAGCCACCTCTGACGCATCCGCTCCCAACCGTGGAGCGGCAGCCAGTCAGAGGAGTATTCGATGAAAAGTGGCATCATGATCGGCGTCATTGCCGTGACCGGCGCGCTGGCGCTGGCACCGGTCCAGGCGCAGACGGCCACACCCCATGCAGCCGACGGACATCCCGCCTGCAGCACCCAGCCCGCATCAGCCGGCGACTGCCACGTCCATGATCGACAGACCTACCTCAAGCTTTTCGTCGACAAACCTGATCCGCGCACCCAGCCGCACGCCTGGGATGAATACCGGGAATACGATCGACGGGAGCTGATGGAGCAGAACGGCTAGACGGTTCCGATACTATCGGCGTGCAGCAAGCGCGGCGTCCATGCGGGCGCCGCGCCAATGCTGTTGACAATGCGGACCGCCACGGCCATCTATCAAATACCTGTTCAAGTGAGCAAGCGTCTGTAACGTTATAACGCCTGCAGGTATTTGCGATGGCCGGACATACCCACCACGACCATGATCATGGCGGTGGCCATGAGGGACACACACATGCCCATGGCCACGCCCATGCGCATGGTCACAGCCACGCTCACGGTCCAGCCAACTACAACCGGGCGTTCGCCGTCGGCATCGTGCTCAACACCGTCTTCGTCGTGGTCGAGGCGGTGTACGGCATCCTCGCGAACTCGCTGGCGCTGCTGGCGGACGCCGGCCACAACCTCAGTGACGTGCTGAGCCTGGCGCTGGCGTGGGGGGCGGCGCTGCTGGCGCAGCGACGTCCGACGGCGCGGCGCACCTACGGGATGAAGCGCAGCTCGATCCTCGCCTCGCTCACCAATGCCGCGCTGCTGCTGGTGGCGGTCGGCGGCATCGTCTGGGAGGCGGTCCAGCGTTTCGACAAGCCCGAGCCGATTGCGGGCACGACCGTGATCGCGGTGGCCACCATCGGCATCGTGATCAACGCCGCGACGGCGCTGATGTTCATGGCCGGGCGCAAGGGCGACCTCAACATCAAGGGTGCGTATCTGCACATGATGGCCGATGCCGGCGTGTCGCTGGGTGTCGTCATCGCCGGCGCGGCGATCATGCTGACCGGCTGGAACTGGCTCGACCCCGTGGTCAGCCTGGTCATCGCGGCGGTGATCACCATCGGCACTTGGTCGTTGCTGCGCGACTCGCTCAACCTGGCGCTGGACGCAGTGCCCGACTCGATCGACCGGCAGGCCATCGAGACCTATCTCGGCGGCCTGCCGGGCGTGACGGAAGTGCATGACCTGCACATCTGGGCGATGAGCACCACCGAGGTGGCGATGACGGCGCATCTGGTGCGGCCCGGCGCCACGCTCGACGACGGGCTTCTTGCCCGCGCCGGCAGCGAGGTGCGCGAGCGCTTCGGCATCGATCATGCGACCTTCCAGATCGAGGCCGGTGATCCCGAGCATCCCTGCCGACTGGCACCCGCCGACGTGGTGTGAGTTTTTAAACCCTCCCCCAACGCAGTTGGGGGAGGTGGCCGAAGGCCGGAGGGGG
>DATEIF010000191.1:0-7091 GCA_035279205.1 Vineibacter sp. | reverse complement strand
GGGCTGGTGTTGCTGAGCACGGCGGCGCAATAGCCGTCGGGCCGGCGTCGCAGCGCGACTTGCGCCACCATACCGCCCATGGAGTGGCCGACAAGCACCGGCCTGTCCAGACCCAGGCGCGTTACCGTTGCTTCAAGATCGGAGGCCAGCGCCTCGAAGTCCATGCGAGCCACTGGCGGACGAGCGCCATAGCCCGGCAGGTCGACGGCAACGCAACGTCTGCCGGCGGCCGTGAACGAGACGACCTGCGGTTCCCAGATGCGCGCGGCGCCACCGATGCCGTGCACGAACACGACAGCGGGGCCATTGCCTGAACGGGCAATGCTGCGCGACATCTCGCCGTTGGTCACCGCACCCACATCCCCTGTTGCCGCCCTTGGATGTAAGGCCAACCAGAATGTCCATGCCAGTGAAAACAGCAATCGTCGTCGAAGGGCTTGGTCCGGACGATGCCGTCACGTCAGCGGTGTCAGCACGGCCAGCGTCTGCAGGTGCAGCCGTGAGCGCAGGTTCGGCCCCAGGCCTTGCGTGGCGCGCTCGATTCCCTCGATCACGATCGATGGCAGCCACGGCAGGAGGTACTTGGTCTTGAGGTGACCGTTGGACAGCGGATTGGTGAAGAACTCGAGTTCCACGATCCGCAGCCCGGCCTTGGCCGACAGGACCACCCATTCATCGGGATGCAGCAGGAAGATATGCCCGTCCGCGTCGGGCTTGAACTGCATCGCCTCGAACATCGACGGATCGGGACAATCGGAAAAGCGCGGCAAGTCGTTGCGGAAGTACCGGCCGTTGGGCGTGGTCAGCACGATGATACCGCCGGGCGACAGGAGGCTCGCAAGCTGGCCCAGAAACGCGTCGGGATGCGCAACGTGTTCGATGATTTCCGTCGCGACAATGGCGTCGAACCGGCCGACGCGCTGCGGCGGCAGGTCGAAAAGATTGCCTGGCAGGAACTCGATGTCGCGACGGTCGGTCTTCAGCTTCACGTAGCCGATCTGGTCGTCGCGCAGATCGTTCCAGGTGACGCGATAACCCAGGGCCGCCAGCACGATCGAGAAATTACCCTGCGCCGCCGCCAGGTCGAGGACCCGGGCGCCCGGCGCGGTGTGGCGCAGCACCGCATTGATCGCCTTGGCCATCCGGTTGTGGTAGGCGCGCCGGTAGCCCAGCTCGCTGCGACCGGGCCAGACGGAGCAAACGTCGTGCTGATAGGCGTCCTTCCAGCTCTGCGGCCAGTCGGGTTGCTGAGCTGGCTGCTTGATGTGCGCAAAAAGATCGGGCGAGAACACCCGCGTTTGCCCCTGGCCGGTCACAGCGGGAGCGGATGTCGTGATGTTCCGCGTTGTCGGATTTTCGTTCAAGATCGGTACCGCGCACGTGCGTCGGGGAGTGACAAATGCCCTGACCATGTGATGTATCATCGGTCTTGCACAGTGTCACCCGCTCCGGGCCGCTTCGCCGGTTAACCCGTAGCGCCATCCAGAGGGTTCATCGGTGAAGATTCTCATTACCGGCGGCGCCGGCTTTATCGGGTCGGCGGTGGTCCGCCATATGATCCGCAGCACGGCGTGGCATGTGGTGACCCTGGACAAGCTGACGTACGCCGGCAATCTCGATTCGCTCGCCGAAGCGCTGGACCACCCACGTCACCGGTTCCACCGGGCCGACATCTGCGATCGATCCGCGATGGACCGGATCCTTGCCGAGGAGCAGCCCGACGCCATCCTGCACCTGGCCGCCGAGAGCCATGTCGACCGTTCGATCGACGGCGCGGCCCCGTTCATCACGACCAACATCGTCGGCACGTGGACCCTGCTCGAAGCGGCGCTTGCCTATTGGCGAGGCTTGTCCGGTGCGGCGCGGGACCGCTTCCGGTTCCAGCACATTTCAACCGACGAGGTCTTCGGCTCGCTGGGTGCCGAGGGCCTCTTCACCGAGGACACACCCTATCGGCCCAACTCACCCTACTCGGCCAGCAAAGCCTCGTCCGACCATCTGGTGCGCGCCTGGCACCACACCTACGGTCTGCCCACGCTCGCGACCAACTGCTCCAACAACTACGGCCCCTATCACTTTCCCGAGAAACTCATCCCGCTGGTCATCATCCGCGCATTGCGCGGCGAGAAGCTGCCGGTCTACGGCAAGGGCGAGAATGTCCGCGACTGGCTGTTCGTCGAAGACCACGCCAAGGCGCTGCTGGCCGTGCTCGAGCGCGGCAAGATCGGCGAGACCTACAATGTCGGCGGCCACAGCGAGCGGCGGAACATCGACGTCGTACGTGCGATCTGCACGCTGCTCGACGAACTGGCGCCCGACCCGCAAGGCCGGCCGCACGAGCGATTGATCGAATTCGTCACTGATCGGCCGGGGCACGATCAACGCTACGCCATCGATCCCTCGAAAATCGAGCGCGAGGTCGGCTGGAAGCCGCACCACACCTTCGAATCGGGCTTGCGCGAGACGGTGCAGTGGTTCCTCGACAACCGCGCCTGGTGGGAGCGCGTCATGAGCGGCGCCTACCAGGGAGAGCGCCTGGGCCTGCGCACATAGCGCGGCGAATGCGCGTCGGGCGCGCCGGCGCCTCCCGAATTACCCGCGCTCGCGGCGCCACCGGGCCTGCAACAGGCCCCGCAGGCGAGACCAGCGTCGTTTGTCGATCAGCAATGCCAGCGGACTGGCGCAGATCAGTATCCCGACCGGCACCGAGACGCCCCAGTTCACCTCGTGCGCCGACCAACCGATCGCTGCCGCCACCAACAAGGCGCCGAAGCCGAACACGCCGGTCAGCCACACATTGCGAGACGGGGCATACGAAACGGCGGACCGGCAGAACATGATCAGAAACGCCAACCGTGCGCCGTGACAGGCAAAGAAGGCCGCGCCCAGGGCTTCCAGGCGCCCCAGGCCGATGCGGCCGGGATCAACCAATCCAGTGAGCACCGCGACCCCCGTGCCGGCGAAGCTGACATACCAGCCGACATCGGTCACGGCATTGATCAACGGCCGGCCGCGGGCCAGCAGCAGGACGGCAAAGACGGAGATCAGAGCGCTGAACAGATTGCCCAGCAGCATCCAGCGCAGTGATTCGATGGCCGGCAAGAACGCCGACGAGTAGAGCACCTTCAAGATGAACGGCATGAACAGCAGGCCGACACCCGCCAGCGGCACCGTCAACAGAATGATGACGGGGATCGTGTCGTCCAGGAAGCGCTGGCGTTCATCCGCATCATGCGCCGCGCTCAGCATCGGCAGCAGGTAGGTGCCAAACGATGCCATCAGCAGGGTAAGGTTCTGTTGTGTCAGCGTCCATGACGCCTGGAACAGACCATTGGTCGCCTGATCGGATGTCTCGATGATGGTGGCCCGCAGCGTCAGCATGCTGGCCGACGTGATCAGCCCGCCACCGACATTGGCCACGAAGTACGTCAGGAAATGCATCACGTCGGCGCGCGCCGGCAGACGCCGGACGGCGGTGACGATCTGCGGCAGCCAGTCGAGCCGCCAGAGCATGTAGGTCGCCAGCACCAGCTGGACGGCGAGCGGCGTCAGGATCATGCCGACATAGGCGGTCTGGAAGCCTTGACCCGCCAAGGTCGCCAGCGGCCAGGCCGCGGCCAGGGCCGCGATGGAACTGATGACCTGTGCCACCGCCAGCCACCCGATGGCGCGCGACACATTGACGAAGGCGAGGCCGACGGAAGCGCCCACCGCGACGCAAAACGACACCACCATCCACCGCACGGCGGTCACGATTTCCGGCGACGGATCGCGCAAGAAGTGCTCGGCAATCGACGGTGCGCCGACCAGCAGCAGCACCGAGAAGATCGCCATGCCCGCCAGCGTCAGCCAGACGCTCGCGACCAGGCGGCGAACCCGCGCCTCGCCCTCGACGGAGCTCAATCCCTGTACCTGCGCGGCGGTGCCGCCCAGGACGCCCAGGCCTGTGACCGTGTCCTGAACCGCCCGATACGACGCCAGTAGCCCGACGCCCGTCGGTCCCAAGATGACCGCGACGATCTTGTTCGTCGCCAGGCCCAGCAGCATCGTCACGCCGCTGGCACCGCCGATGGTCGCCATGGCCTTCAACAGTTTCAGCACCGCAACGGCTCCGGCCTCGAGGCATCGGATGCTGCGCTATTCCCGCAGTGATGGGTAATGGCGGTCCCCCCAAGTGCGCCGCGATTTTACGCGGCGCGGCGCAACGCATCCACGATCGTATCGACGTGTGCCGCCGGCATATGCGGGCTGATCGGCAGGCTGAGGATGCTGTCGGCAATTTGTTCGGCAAGTGGCTGATCGCCGCGTTTGCCGCCCAGCGATGCATACGCCTGCTGCAGATGCGGCGGGATCGGATAGTGGATCAGCCAGCCGACCTTGGCCGCGTCCAAGGCCTCGGTGACCCGCTTCCGGTCGGGACAGCGGACCGTGAACAGATGCCATACCGGATCGGCCCATTGCGGCACATAGGGCGCCTCGACAATGCCGATACCCAGCAGCGCCTGCTGGTAGCGCGCCGCCAAGGCGCGGCGGCGATCGTTCCAGGCATCCAGTACCGGCAGCTTGGCGCGCAGGATCGCCGCCTGCAGCTCATCGAGGCGCGAATTCACGCCAGCCTCGATATTCACATACTTCACCTTCGAGCCGTAATTGCGCAGCGTGCGCAGGCGGTCGGCAAGGCGCTCGTCGTCGGTCGTGACCGCGCCGGCATCCCCCAGCGCACCGATGTTCTTGGTGGGAAAGAAGCTGAAGGCGCCCGCATGCGCCAATGCACCGGTCCGGCGTCCCTTGTAGCGGGCCCCCTGCGCCTGGGCGACGTCCTCCAGGACCTTCAGTCCGTGGCGCGCCGCCAGCGCCATGATCGGGTCCATGTCCGCCGGCTGGCCGTAGAGATGCACCGGCAGGATTGCCTTGGTGCGCGGCGTGATTGCCGCTGCCACCCGTTCGGGGTCGAGGTTGGCGGTACGCACGTCGGGTTCGACCGGTACCGGCCGCGCGCCTGATGCCGACACGGCAAGCCATGTCGCAATGTAGGTGCTCGACGGCACGATCACCTCATCGCCGGCGCCGATATCCCAGGCACGCAGGACCAGCTCCAATGCCTCCAGCCCGTTGCCGACGCCGACGCAGTGCTTCGTACCGCAATAGGCGGCGAACTCCTGCTCGAAAGCCGCCACCTCGGCACCCAGGACGTACCAGCCCGATGCCGCGACGCGGCCCATCGCTGCGTCGATCTCCTCCTTGAGCTCGGCGTAGGCGGCGCGCAGGTCGAGAAACGGAATCATTGCGAACCTCGCGTCTTAACTTCCCTCAGGAAGTCATCATAATTGCGGATGTAATCGGACTCCGCGTAACCGGTGGACGACAGCACGAGCACGACCGTGCCGGCGGTGAAGCCGTGCAGTTCATGCCAGACCCAGGTATCGCAGATCAGGCCGAGGTCGGCGCCCTCGAGGCGAACGGTCTCGCGCTGCCGCCCGTCGTCCAGCACGACATCGACCGCGCCGCTGAGCGCTACCATGAGCAGCCGCGCTTCACGATGGGCATGGTGACCGCGATTCTGACCCACCGGGACGCCGTGGATCCAAAACGCGCGGCTGATGGGGAAATCGAGGTCCGTGCCGGTCTCGACGAAGTTGATCCTGCCGCGAGGATCGCGGGCGCCGCGGAGATCAAGCCAACGGCAGCCAGCCACGGCCGGCGCCAGCGGCGTCATGGCGAGATCCCGCCGTGGGGATGGTAGGTCATCTGTCGGCCTCCTGCGGTGACTCTGGACACCGGCATCGCCCCAAACACCCGGCTGTCGCTTCTCGTTGGCATCATGTCAGCGGGTGCAGCCTCGTGCCTGTACCGTAAGCATCCCCTCAATAAGATCACAAGGATTTTGACAAATTGAAGGTGCAGGTGTGGCGGAACCGCCGCGTATCGGCGTCATGTCCGAAATCGGCGCCACTGCATGTAGAGGACGCCGGCCATCACCACGATGCCACCGATGACCTGCTCCGCGGCCGGCTGGATCCCGAACAGCATGGCGATCAAGACGCCAAACGCGGGCACGGCGTTTTGCCACAGCGATCCCATGGCGATGCCCAGGCGGCTCACCCCGATATTCCAGGTGAAGCTGCCCACCGCCGTCGCGAAAACGGCGGTCACCAGCAGCCACAGGATCGCCTCGCCGCCGGGCGCGACGTTCGGGGGGCCGGCCAGCCCGGCCGCCCGGCACGCGACCCAGAACAGGAAAAGCCAGAAGATGGCACCCAGGGACGCCACATAGGCGCGGCGCAACTGGCTGACCGCGGGCGGAAACCAGCGCTGGGCGAGGATCGAGTAGAGCGTCCACAGCACGATGCTCAGCACCACCAGCGGCTCGCCGCCGTCGAGCCGCAGGCTGCCGCCGCTACTGGCGGCGCGGCCGTAGATGGCGATGGCACCACCCACGATGGTCAGCAATGCCGCGGCGCCAAAACCGCGCTCGAACGGCGTACGGGTGATCAGCCACAGCGTGGTCACCGCGTAGATCGGCGCACCCGCCAGTACGGCAGCCGCCGTGATGGTGTTCGTGTAGCGCAGCGCCAGATTGTAATCGACGTAGAAGATACTGACCGCCAGGCTGAGCAGCAGGAACCGCGACCACGATATGTCGACGCGCAGCGCCGCCCTGCCCTCGGTCGTCCACACCATCGCTCCGAGCGCAATCGATGCCAGCACCACGCGCCAGAGCGTAAGCCAGAACGGATCGAAGGTGCGCAGCAGGACCGCCGTCAGCGGCATGTTGGCGCCCCAGAACACAGCGGTGATCACAAACGCCGCCAAGCCCATCCAGACGGCGCGCCGCGGGTCCGCCGCCTGCGGTGCCGCGCCGGGTGTCATCCCGATCTCGCGCGCCGAACCTGCAGCAGCTGCATGTAGACGATGCCGCCCAGCACCAGCAGGCCACCGGCGATCTGCAGGCCGGTCGGCGGCAGCCCGATCGCCGCCGCCGTCAGCACGGCAAATACCGGCGAGGCGTTCATATGCAGCGCCGCCACCGGCAGGCCGACGCGGCTGACCCCCACGTTCCACAGCACGATCGCCACCGCGACGCCGAAGAC
>DATEIF010000190.1:0-14025 GCA_035279205.1 Vineibacter sp. | reverse complement strand
CTCCTGGTGGGCCGGAGACGGGTGTCCTCGAATGACAAAGGCCCCGTCCGATCGGCGGGGCCTTGAAGGGATCAATCGCTACGTGACATCTATCGCGCGCAAGCCCTCGCCGCCCCACCGGAGGTGGTGGTGGTTTTTTTGGTGGCGGTCTTGCTGACGAAACGCGACATGCCGGCGCTTATAGGTGGAGCCGGTGGACTTGTAAAGGCAGCAGCGGCGAGCCTGTGCCGCCGGCGTCCGTGTCGCCGGTAGTTCGCCTGACGATTGCCCGAGCTTGTCGGCACCCATCTTTCCCGGCCAAGATGGCCCAAACGAAACCGGGCATTCGCTGAATGCCCCACCGGAGATCGATATGACTGCCGACAGCAAGGGTCTGGAACTGCGTTCCCTCATCCGCAAGAGCGGTGCGCTTGAATTGTCGCTGGCCACGGTCGCGCTGCCCGAGCCGGCGGCCGACCAGGTGCTGGTGAAGGTGGAGGCGACCCCGATCAACCCGTCGGATCTCGGCCTGCTGCTGGGCCCGGCCGACATGACGACGGCGACGGCAAGCGGCAGCGGCGCGGGCATCGTGGTGACGGCCAAGGTGGCGGCGGCGGCGCTGCCGGCGCTGGCGGCGCGGCTGGACCAGTCGATGCCGGTGGGCAACGAGGGCGCCGGCACGGTGGTGGCGGCCGGTTCGTCGGAGGCGGCGCAGGCGCTGAAGGGCAAGACGGTGTCGATGATCGGCGGCGCGATGTACGCGCAGTACCGCCTGCTCAAGGCCAGCGACTGCCAGGCGCTGCCGGCCGGCACCACGGCGGCCGAGGGCGCGTCGTGGTTCGTCAATCCGCTCACGGCGCTGGGCATGACCGAGACCATGAAGCGCGAGGGCCACAAGGCGCTGGTGCATACGGCGGCGGCATCGAACCTGGGCCAGATGCTGAATCGCATCTGCCTGGAGGACGGCATCGGCCTGGTCAACATCGTGCGCAGCGCGGCGCAGGCCAAGACCCTGCGCGACATCGGCGCCAAGCATGTCGTCGATTCGACGGCGCCCACCTTCACCGATGATCTCACCCAGGCGCTGGTCGACACCGGCGCCACCATTGCCTTCGACGCCATCGGCGGCGGCAAGCTCGCCAGCCAGATCCTGGGCTGCATGGAGGTGGCGCTGAACAAGAGCGCCGCCAGCTACAGCCGCTACGGCTCGAGCACGCACAAGCAGGTCTACATCTATGGCGGGCTGAACACCGGACCGACCGAGCTGGTGCGCACCTACGGCATGGCGTGGTCGGTGGGCGGCTGGCTGCTGACGCCGTTCCTGCAGAAGATCGGCCGCCCCGACCAGCAGCGGCTGCGCCAGCGCGTGGTGGCCGGGCTGAAGACCACCTTCGCCAGCCACTACACCAAGGTGATCTCGCTGCCCGAGGCGCTGCAGCTCGACACCATCGCCGCCTACAACAAGCGCGCCACCGGTGAGAAGTTTTTGATCAACCCGCACAAGGGCGGGTGAGGGTGACCCTTCACCTCCCCACGTAGTGGGGAGGTGCCCCGAAGGGGCGGAGGGGAGCCGACGTGGTCTTGGTAGCAGAGACCACGTGGGCTCCCCCTCCGGCCTTCGGCCACCTCCCCCAACTTTCGTTGGGGGAGGATATGTCAGTTCGCGGTCATGCCGCCGTCGATGACGAGCTCGCTGCCGGTGACCCAGGCGGCGTCATCCGACGCCAGGTACAGGCAGCCGGCGGCGATGTCGTAGGGCGTGCCGAAGCGGCCCAGGGGCGTCACTTCCAGGCGCTTCTGCGCGATCTCGGGATTGGCATGGCCGGGCGCGGTCATGGGCGTGTCGACGAAGCCCGGATGCACCGAGTTCACGCGGATGCGGTCGGGCGCATACTGGATGGCGGCGGCCTTGGAGAACAGGCGCACGGCGCCCTTGGACGCGTGATAGGCGGCGTTGGCGTGCGAACCGACGATGCCGCAGATCGAGGAAATGTTGATGATCGAGCCGCCGCCCGCGCGCTGCATGGCGGGGATCGCGGCGCGGGTGCCGAGGAACACGCCGGTGGCGTTGATCGCCATCACCTGGTTCCAGTGCTCCAAGGTCTGATCGCCCAGCCGCGGGCCCGCGGTGTGGCCGATCTGGATGTTGAGCTTGGGATCGCGGCCGGAGATGCCGGCGATGTTGCACAGGATGTCGAGGCGGCCGAAGGCACGCTCGGCCTGGGCGACGATCTCTGCCCAGCGCGCCTCGTCGCGCACGTCCTGCAGCGCGAACGTCGCGGTGCCCTGGGCCTTGGCGATCTCCCCGGCAACGGCCTCACCCAGGGCGCTGTTCATGTCGGTCAACAGCACGCTGGCGCCATGGCGCGCAAAAAGCCGCGCCGTTTCGGCGCCGATGCCCGAGGCGCCGCCCGTCACAAGGGCCACCTTGCCTGTCAACCGCCCTGGATGCTGCATGGACCGTTCCTCCGTATCGTTGCGGTAACTCACTCTAGGCCACCCGCTGCCACGCCGGCGTGCATTCGGCGCGCATCGCCATCGACCCCAAGCATGGCGCCGCGAGGGCCCGCGTTACAGACGATACACAAAACCCCGCCGCTGAAACCGAAACGATACGCAGCCCCTCTATAGGGGTCCTGACCGGAACAACGGACCGCGCGTCCGCTTCACCGAGGGGGATCGACATGGCGACGTCAAATTGCGAGCGCCTGCTCTCGTGCGAGGACCTCGCGCTTCCCCGCGAGCGCTTCCGCGAACGGCTGCTGGAACGCATCACCCGGGCGCTGGACCGGCAGGAGAGCATGGCGCCTGCGCCTGCCGCGATGCTCGACCACCTGCTGGTGGCGTCCGACGCCGCGCGGCTGGAGGATTACATCGACGTGATCCTGACCGCCTGCGGCACGGTACTGGACGAACGCTCGATGCCGTGCGGCATCGAGATCACCTGAGGCCGTCCGCTGGCACCGCCCTGGTCATGGCCCGCCCGCTTCAGTAGGCTGACGCATGCACGCCGTTGCCGTGCGCCTCCTGCGTTGCTTTTCCCTGATCGAGCGATCCGGCGGTCATGCACAGACCTGAAACGCGGTACGCGCGCTGCGGCGATATCGATATCGCCTATCAGGTCGTGGGCGACGGGCCGATCGACCTGCTCTACGCCGCAGGCTGGCTGAGCCATGTCGAGTATGCCTGGGAGAGCCCCGAGTATGCGCGGTTCCTGAACCGGCTGGCGCGCTTCTCGCGCCTGATCCTGTTCGACAAGCGCGGCACCGGGCTGTCGGACCGCGACACAGGCTTCCCGACGCTGGAGCAGCGCAGCGAAGACATCAAGGCGGTGCTCGATGCCGTCGGATCCCGGCAGGCGGCTTTGCTCGGCGCCTCGGAGGGCGGCAACATGGCCTCGGTGTTCGCCGCGACCTATCCCGAGCGGGTGAGCGCACTGGTGCTTTACGGCTGCTTTGCGCGCAACGCGTGGGCACCCGACTATCCCTGGGGCCAGACGCGTGAACGGCTGGCGCAATCGACGGCCGCGCTGCTGGAGAACTGGGGCCGACCGTTCAACCTGGAGGACGCCGCGCCCAGCGTCGCGGGCGATGCGCGCATCCAGGAATGGTTCGCGGCGTTCCTACGGTTTGCCGCCAGTCCGCGCGCGGCGGCGCTGTTCAAGCGCCTGAACTACGAGATCGACATCCGCGACGTGCTGCCGACCATCCAGGCGCCGACCCTGGTGCTGCAGCGCGAAGGCGATCGCTGGACCTTGCTGGCCGAGGCGCAGGAACTGGCGCGCCGCCTGCGGCAGGGCGAGCTGCGCGTGCTGCCGGGCGAGGATCACCTGCCGTGGTACGGCGATCAGGACCGGCTGCTGGGCGAGATCGAGGAATTCCTGACCGGCCACAAGTCGGCGGCGACCACCAGCCGCGCGCTGGTGACGGTGCTGATGCTGGACATCGTGGACTCGACCGCAGCGCTGGCCGCCATGGGCGATGCACGCTGGCGCACGGTGCTGGAGCAGCTCGACGCCACGGTCGGCCGGCGCGTGGCGGCGTTCGACGGCCGCAAGGTCAAGCACACCGGCGACGGCTACCTGCTGGCATTCACCGGGCCGACCCTGGCGGTGGAATGCGCGCAAGCATTGATCCGTGACGCCCGGGCGCTTGGCCTTCAGCTGCGCACCGGCATTCACAGCGGCGAGTGCGAGCGGCGCGGCGATGATCTCAGCGGGCTCGCCGTGCACCTGGCGGCGCGCATCATGGCGGCGGCGGAACCCGGCACGATCCTGGTGTCGCGCACCGTGAAGGATCTCGCGGTCGGCTCCGGCCTGCGCTTCACACCGGCCGGACGCCGCGAATTCAAGGGCATCCCCGAGAGCTGGGAACTCTACGCGCTGGCCGGGTAAGAGATTCGACCTTCCCCCTCCGGGGGAAGGAATCACAACGCGCGCATCAGGGCGGCGCACTGGTCGAGCAGCGGCACGACCTTGTCGCGCGCCGCGGCCGGCACCATGAACACGGCGCGGTCGACACCGGCGTCGCGATAGCGCTTCAGCACGTCGATATCCATCGCCACACCGAACATGGTGAGCGGTACGGCGGCTGCATCGCGACCGGCCTCGGCCAGCATCTGACGGAAACGCGGCAGCATCTCCAGCGGGTCGGCGCCGCGGCCGCCGATTGGCATCCAGCCGTCGCCGTAAGCGATGGCGCGGCGGGCGCCCTGCGGGAAGCTGCCGCCGACGATGATCGGCGGATGCGGCTTCTGCACCGGCTTGGGCCACTGCATCATCTCGTCGAAGCGCACGAACTCGCCGTCGAATTTCGGCTTGGAGCGGGCCCAGATCTCCTTCATCGCCGCCACGCGCTCGCGCATCAGCTTGAAGCGCGTCTCGAACGCAGTGCCGTGGCTCGCCATCTCCTCGGCGTTCCAGCCGCCGCCGATGCCGAACAGCAGGCGGCCGTTGGACAGCCGATCGACGGTCGAGACCTCCTTGGCGGTGTGGATGGGATCGCGCTGCACCACCAGGCAGATGCCGGTGCCGAGCTTGATGGTCTTGGTGACCACCGCCGCCGCACCCAGCGCCACGAAGGGATCGTAGGTGTCGTAGTAGTGCTTGGGCAGCTCAGCCCCGCCCGGCCACGGCGACTTGCGGCTGGTGGGGATGTGGCTGTGCTCGGGGAACCACAGCGATTCAAAGCCGCGGCTCTCGACCTCGACGGCCAGCTCCTGCGGCTGGATCGCGTAGTCGGTGGGAAACATCGTGATGCCGACGTGCATGATTGTGATTCCCTCGATGTTGCTCCGGGCACTCTATCCTGGGAGCGCGGGCCTCTGGTCCGCTCAGGTTTCGGCGCTACGCGCACAGGCGAAAGCAGAGCTTTCGCCGGAGATGCGGGCGGGACGCCCGCGCTCCCAGGATCCTACTCCAGCACTTCCTTGTTGATGACGTTGTCGCGGTTGGGCTTGCCGTCCAGCACGCTCAGCATGTTCTGCGCCGTGGCCTCGGCCATGCGCATCACCGCCTCGGTGGTGACGCCAGCCATGTGCGGCGAGCTCACGAAGTTCGGCAGGGCCAGCAGAGGGTTGTCCTTGGGCGTCGGCTCCTGCTCGAAGACGTCGAG
Organism: Vineibacter sp.; assembly: GCA_035279205.1. Taxonomy (GTDB): domain Bacteria; phylum Pseudomonadota; class Alphaproteobacteria; order Reyranellales; family Reyranellaceae; genus Vineibacter. The sequence continues at coordinate 8,434 of DATEIF010000190.1, read as the reverse complement.
CCCGGCGGCGGCCAGCTTGCCGCTGGTGAGCGCCGCGTGCAGCGCCTTCTCCACGATGATGCCGCCGCGCGCGGTCGACACCAGGATCGACGACGCCTTCATCGCCGCCAGCCGCTTGGCATCGATCATGCCCACCGTCTCCGGCGTCTTGGGGCAGTGGATGGTGACGAAGTCGGCACGCGGCAGCGCCGCATCGAGGTCAGCGACCGGCTCGCAGCCGGCGGCGCGGATCGCCTCGGGCTTCACGTAGGGATCGTAGACCAGCACCGGCATCTCCATCGCCAGTGCGCGTTTTGCCGTGCGCGTGCCGATGCGGCCGAAGCCCACGATCAGCAAGGTCTTGCCCAGCAGGTCGGCCGGCAATTGCACCATGCGATCGCCCCAACGGCTCTCCTGCACCATGGTGTGGAAATGCACAGCGCGCTTGGCCAGGTTCATCATCAGGAAAATGGCGTGCTCGGCCACCGAGGCCGAGTTGGCGGTGCCGGCCACCATCAGCGGGATCTTCCTGGCGGTGAGCGCCGGCACGTCGACGGCATCGTAGCCAACGCCGATGCGCGCCACGACCTGCAGGCCCTTGGCGGCATCGCGCTCGGCCGGCCCGAACGGCGTGCCGCCCAGCGCCACGCCATTGACCTCGCCCAGCTCGCGCAGGCGGGCCTGGAAATCGGCCGAGCGGATGGCGCCAGGGAAGGTCGCGACCTCGATGTCATCGCGCCGCTTCAGGACGTCCAGCCCCGCCATGCCGAAGATATCCGGCACCAGCAGCCGCTTCTTGTTCGTTGCCATGACGACTCCCTCTGAAGACTACGGGCGCATCATCGACCGACCGGCGGCGCGTGCAAACGGCCGCCTGCGCATGGCCGGTTCCCTCTCCTGGAAGCGCGGGCGTCCCGCCCGCTCAAATTTCGGCACTACGCGCCGAGGCGGGCCAGAGGCCCGCGCTCCCAGGCTACTTGTCCAGCCAGACGTCCTCGAAGCGCCAGCCGTTGTAGATGCTGTTGACCATGATGGTGAGGCCCTTGACGTGCGGCTGCCAGCAGGCGGCGGCGACACCGTGGAAGATGATCGGCCGCGCGATGTCCTCCTGCAGCTTGCGGTCGATGTCCCACACCATCTGCTGGCGCTTCTTGAAGTCGGTCTCGCGCGACTGCGCCTCGAACAGCTTGGTCATGCCGGCGTCGCAGTAGTTGTTGTAGTTGCGCAGCGAGCCGCAGGCATAGTTCTCGAACAGGTTCTGGTCGGGATCGTCGACGGCCGAGCCGGTCTGGTTCATCGCCACGGTGTAGTTCTTGGCGAACACCCGGTTGTAGTAGACGGCGGTGTCGATCACCTCGAGCTCGCCGTCGATCCAGATCTGCTTGAGCTGGTCGATCAGGATCACCGCCGGATCGCGGAACGTCGGGATGTTGCGGGTGCTGACCTTGATCTTCAGCCGCTTGTCGGGGCCGTAGCCCGCCTGCTTCATCAGCTCGCGTGCCTGCTCGCGGTTCTTGGCGACATCGCCGTAGCCGGCGATGGTCTTCACCATCTCGGGCGGCAGCCCCCAGACGCCTTCCGGCGGCGGCAGCAGGGTGCCGCCCATCTTGTCCTGGCCCTCGCTCAGGATGTCGATGAAGGCCTGGCGATCGAGCGCCAGCGCCATGGCGCGGCGCAGGCGCGGATCGTCGAACGGCGGCACGTCGCGGTTGACGATGAGGTTGGTGCTGACGCCCGTGGTGCGCAGCGTGCACTGCGCGTGCGGCGCATCCTTGCGGATGTTGGCCAGCAGCGGCACCGTGACGTCGGTCGGGAATGTCATGTCGAAAGCGCCGCTGATGAAGGACAGCATGCGGGTCGAGCGGTTGGCGATGACGGTGTACTCGATGCCGTCGAGATAGGGCCGGCCCGGTTTCCAGTACTCGTTGTTGCGCACCAGCTTGACGGCCTCGTTGGTGCGCAGCTCGACGAACTTGAACGGTCCGGTGCCGATCGGCTTGCGCCGCATGTCGGCCGGCGCGACGTGGCAGGGATAGATCGGCGAGTAGCCCGATGCCAACAGCGCCAGCAGCGAAGGCTGCGGTTGCTTGAGGTGGAAGGTGACGGTGGCGTCGCTGTCGGCCGTCACCTTCTCGACGTTGCTGTACCAGGCCGAGCGCGGGTTGCGTCGCAGCTTGGGTTCGCCGTTGCCCAGCAGCAGGTCGAACGTGCACTGCACGTCTCGGGCGGTGAACGGCTTGCCGTCGTGCCAGCTCACGCCCTGGCGCACGGTGAAGGCAAGCTTGGTGCCGTCGGCGTTCCACGACCACTGCGTGGCGAGGTCGGGCACGATCGACTCGAAGCTGTTGCGCGCCACGCTCTGGTCGTACATGACCAGATTGTTGAACACCGCCATGAACGGCACCGCCACCGAGACCGTAGCCTCCTCGTGGATCGAAGGGCTGGGCGGCGAGTCCATGTGCTGGATCTTCAGCACGCCGCCGGGCTTCTGGGCCTGAACGGCACCAGCGGCCACGGCAAGAGACACGAGCAACAACGCGACCCACGCGATCGGGCGTCTCATGGCCTTCCTCCTGATCGATTTTTGTGGCGGCCTTCCGTCGTCAATCGACCTTGGCGCCCGACGTTTTGATCACGACGGCCAGGCGCTTTTCGTCCATGGCGCGGTAGGCCTCGGTATCGGCCCGGGTCATCCACATCGGCGTGGCGCCCTGCTTGTCGAAAGCCTCCTTCACCGCCGGCTTCTCCAGCGCCTGCTTGGTCAGTGCCGACAGCCGCTCGATCATCGCCGCAGGCACGCCGGCGGGCGCGCAGACACCGCCCCATGAGGTGATCTCGAAGCCGGGCAGCAGTTCGGCCATCGCCGGCAGGTCGGGCACGGCGGGATGACGCGTCTTGGAGGTGACCGCGAAGCCCTTCACCTTGCCGCCGCGCATCAGGCCCAGGGGACCGGGAATGTTGTCGAACATCATGTCGACCTGGCCTGCCAGCAGATCCTGGTGCGCCGGCGCGCTGCCGCGATAGGGCACGTGCAGGAGGTTGACCTGGGCGAGCTGCTTGAAGATCTCGCCGGTCAGATGCGGTGTCGTGCCAGAGCCCGACGAGGCGAAGGAGTACTTGCCGGGATTGGCCTTCACCACCGCGATCAGCTCGGCCAGCGAGTTGGCCGGGAAGTCGAGCCGAGTCATCAGCATGTTGGGCACCGACCACAGCATCGCGATGCCGGTGAAATCCTTGGCGGCGTCGAACGGCAGCTTGCTGTAGAGCGTGGGTGCGATGGCGTGCGCCGCCACGGTGTAGAGACCGATGGTGTAGCCGTCAGGCGCCGACCTGGCGATGACCTCGGCACCGACATTGCCGCCCGAGCCGCTCTTGTTGTCGACGATGAACTGCTGGCCGGTCAGCTCGGAGAGCGCATGGCAAACGATGCGCGAGAGCGTGTCGGTGGGGCCGCCGGGCGGAAAGACCACGATGTAGCGCACGGGCTTGGTGGGCCAGTCACCCTCGGCACGCGCGATACCCGAAGCCAGCATCGGCGCCGCGAGCGCGCCGCCGGCCAGCGCTAGCGTGCGCCGGCGCGGCAGCACGAACGGATGGCGGGTCTTTGTCATGTCAACGTCCTCCCATAGGTTTTTATGGGCTCTTCAGTGCCGCAGGACGGCGGCAAGTTCAAGGGTGGGTTGCGCGGCGCGGGAGTGTTACGGCTGTATAGTGGGTGTGCACCATCGGGAGGAGCAGCGATGGAAATCGGCATGTTCCACGAGTTCCAGTGCCCGCCGGGCTACAGTGAGGCGCGCGCGTTCGCGGAGTCCTTCGAGCAGGTGGACGCCGCCGAGCGCTGGGGGCTCGACTGCATGTGGCTTGCCGAGCTGCACATTGCGCCGACACGCTCGGTGGCATCGGCACCGCTGGCGCTGGCCAGCGCCATTGCCGCGCGCACCACGCGCATGAAGATCGGCATTGCCGTGCAGGTGCTGCCGCTGTGCCATCCGCTGCGGATCGCCGAGGAGGCCGCCACGGTCGATCATGTCAGCCACGGCCGATTGATCTTCGGCGTCGGCCGCAGCGGCTTCCCGCGCACCTACACGGCCTACGGCGTGCCCTACGGCGAGAGCCAGGAACGCTTCGCCGAAACGCTGGAGATTATCCGCCGCGCCTGGACGCAGCCCGCGTTCTCCTACAACGGCAAGTACCACAGCTTCACGGACGTCCACCTGGTTCCCAAGCCCTACCAGCAGCCGCACCCGCCGATCCGGGTCGCCGCCACCAGCCCCGACACCTATGCCATGGTCGGCGCGCTGGGCTTCCCGATCTTCGTGGCGGTGCGCCTGGGCGTGCTGTCGGAACTGGTGCCGCTGATCGACGAATACCACGCCGCCAGGCGCAAAGCCGGCCACCCGGGCAAGGGTGAAGTCTATCTGCGCGTGCCGGTCTACGTCGCAGAGACGGCGGAACGGGCGCGCGAGGAGCCGCGCGCCAGCATCATGCAGTTCTACCAGGAGATGGCGGCCATCATCGCGCAGTCGGCAAATGCGGCCGGCACCCGGGCGATCGAGAATCGCGCCGGCCGCGCCGAGCACCTCAAGAGCGTGAGCTACGATGAGGCGTTGCGCGAGAAGGTGATCGTCGGCACGCCGGATGAGGTCGTGGCGCGCCTGCAGGCGCTGCGGGCCGAGCTTGGCCTGGACGGCATCCTGGCCGAAATGAACTGCGGGGCGCTGATCCCGCACGCCCAGGTGCTGCGCTCGCTCGAGCTGCTGTGCAAGGACGTAATGCCGCCGCTCAAGGGGTGAAGGCTCCTTCCAGATGGCAGGCGACCCGGTGGCCGTCGGCGATCGGGCGCAGCGGCGGCGTCTCCTGCGCGCAGCGCGCCATGGCGTGTGGGCAGCGGTCGCGGAAGTGGCAACCGGAGGGCAGCTCGCGGGCGTCCGGAACGTTGCCCTTGATCGGCAAGGGCGCGCGCGGCTGGTCGGCGTCGGGCACGGGCACGGCGGCGACCAGCGCTTGCGTATAGGGGTGCCGCGGACGGCGCACGATGGCGTCGGTCGGCCCGTCCTCGACGATGCGGCCGAGATACATCACCAAGGTCCGTTCGCAGAGATAGCGCACCAGGGCAAGGTCGTGCGAGATGTAGACGGCGGTCAGCCCCATCGCATCGCGCACCTCGCGCATCAGGGCGAGGATGCCGGCGCGCACGCTGACATCGAGCATCGACACCGGCTCGTCGGCAACCAGGAAGCGCGGCGCCAGCACCAGCGCCCGCGCCAGCACGACCCGCTGCAACTGGCCGCCGCTCAGCTGATGCGGATAGCGGTCGAGGTAGCGGTCGACATCGGCGAGATGGACTCGGCGGAAGGCCATGGCGACACGATCGGCATGCTCGCCCTTGTCGATCCCGGCGTTGAGCAGCGGCTCGGCCACGGCGCGGTAGATGGTGAAGCGCGGATTGAGGGCATCGAAGGGGTTCTGGAAGACGAGCTGAGCCTGCCGGCGGAAGTCGCGCAGCCGATCGCCGGCGAGGTCGGCCAGCGCCGCACCGGCGAAGGCGATCGCGCCCGTGGTCGGCTCCGTGAGCTTCAGCATCAGGCGGCCCAGCGTGGTCTTGCCACAGCCCGATTCGCCCACGATCGCGATGGCATCGCCGGCACCGATATCGAAACTCACGCCATCGAGTGCGCGCACGGCCGGTCGCGCGCCGCTCAGGATCTCGCCCAGCGAGCGCGTGACCGGGAAGTGCTTCACGACATCGCGAAGTTCGACGAGCGCTGCCATGTCGAGGGATCCAATGCGGCCTGGCGGAGGGCGTCGGCCTCGGAATCGCGCCGGCAGGCCGAACGGTGGTGGGTATCGATGATGCCGCTGATCTGCGCCGGCGCGGCCGTACAGGCCGCCTGGGCGAACGGGCAGCGGGGCGCGAAGCGGCAGCCGCTCAGCGCCTCGCGCGGATCGGGCGGGCTGCCTTCGATGGGTACCAGCGCCAGCGCGTCGGACATCAGGTCCGGAAACGCGTTGCGCAGCCCCATCGTATAGGGATGGCGCGGGCGCGCCAGCACGTCGCGTACCGGGCCGCTTTCCACGACCTGGCCTGCGTACATCACGACCACCTCGTTGCAGAGATAGGCCACGACGCTGATGTCGTGGGTGACCAGCACCATCGAGAGCCGCAAGCGTTGCTGCAGTTCGCGCAGCATGTCGAGGATCTGGCGTTGCACGATGACGTCGAGCGCCGTCACCGGCTCGTCGGCCAGCAGCAGGCTGGGCTCGAGCGCCAGCGCCATCGCGATGGCCGCCCGCTGGCGCATGCCGCCCGAGAACTGGTGCGGGTAGTCGCCGAGCCGGCGCGCATGCAGGCCCACCATGTCGAAGAGTTCGCTTGCCCTCGCCTGCGCGGCAGCCCGCGGAGCGCTGCCGCGCCGGGTCAGCACTTCCACGATCTGCTCGCCCACGGTGTAGACCGGGTCGAGCGAGTTCATGGCGCTCTGCGGCACATAGGCGATCTCGCGCCACAGCAGGGGCTTGGTCGTCGCCGCATCGAGCGCCTGGCCCTTGAAAGTGATGCGACCACCGGCGCGGGCGCCATTGTCGGCCAGCACGCCCATGATGGCGCGTACCGCCGTCGTCTTGCCGCAGCCCGATTCGCCAACCAGTCCGACGATGCGGCCCTCGGGTACGGCGAAGGAGGCGCCATCGACGACGCGCGCCACGCCGTCCTTGGTGCGGTAGTGGACCTGCAGATCATTGACCTCGAGGATCATCGGCCGCGCAATCTTGGCATGAAGACCTCTTCATAGCCGCGGCTGATGAAGAAGCCGGCGACGACGACCAGGATGATGCACAGCCCTGGCGGCACGAACCAGGCGTACTGGCCGCGCGACAGCGCCTGCGAGCTGAACGCATCCTGCAGCATCGAGCCCCAGGAGACGCTGGTGGAATCGCCGAAACCCAGGAAGCTGACGCTGGCCTCGGTAATGATCGCCCAGCCGATGGCGATGGCGGCATAGACGAAGCTCAGCGGCATGATGTTCGGCGCGATGTGGACGAACAGGACGCGCCAGCGGCTGGCGCCGGTGACCCGCGCCGCCTCGACATAGGCACGCTCCCGCAGGGTGAGTACCTGGCTGCGGATGACACGGGCGGAGTTCGGCCACAGCAGCAAGGCCACCGCCAGCACGATATTGGTGGTGCTGGCGCCGAGGAAACCGGTCAGCACGATGACGAACGGCAGGAAGGGCAGCGACAGCGCCATGTCGGCGATGCGCATCAGCAGCGCATCGGTCTTCCCGCCGAAGTAGCCCGCCACCAAGCCGACGACGGTGCCGACCGTGGCCACGATGATGGCAGCCGACAGGCCGACTGCCAGCGCACTTCGTGTGCCGTGCACCAGCTGGCCGTAGATGTCGCGGCCAAGATTGGTCGTCCCGAGCGGGAAATCGGCACTGGGCGGCACGTTGGCGGCGAGCTTGCCTGCCTTGGTGAACAGGATCTCGAGCGGGTCGGTGGGCGCCAGCTGGTCGGCGAACAACGCCACCAGGACGAACAGCGCATAGATCAGCAAGCCCGCGAAGGCGAACGGGTCCCTGAGCGGCATTGTCGCCACGCGCCACAGCGCGGGCGCCAGAGACCCGCTCGCACGCACGGCGGGAACCGGTTCAGCCTTTTCGACCATGACTCACTCGCGGGTCGAGGACCATGTAGAGCAGGTCGGCGACGAAGTTCATCAGCGCCAGCACCAGCGCGATCATCAGGAAAGCGCCCTGCGCCAGCGGATAGTCGTGAACGGACACCGCCTGCACCAGCAGACGGCCGATGCCCGGCCAGCTGAACACAGTTTCGATCACGACGTTGCCACCCATCGACAGGCCGACGCCGAGCGCGAAGGCGGTGACGACCGGCAATAGCGCGTTGCGCGCGGCGTGGCGGATGACGATGCGCCATTGCGAGAAGCCCTTCATGCGCGCCATGGTCACGAACTCCTCGTGCATGACCTCCAACATGTTGGAGCGCATCAGCAGCAGCGGCAGGCCCTGCAGGTAGAGCGCGAGCGTCAGCACAGGCAGGGCCAGATGATGGATGTAGTCCCAGGAGGCGATGCGCTGCCATTCGTTCGAGTAGGCCAACCCGGGACTACTGGCACCGCCGGACGGAAACCAGCCGGCTTTGAACGACAGCAGGGCGAGAAGCACCATGCCGATCCAGAACTCTGGCGCCGCCCGCGTCGCCAGCACGGCCGGCACGGCGGCCCGCTCGACCCAGCTGCCGCGTTTCCAGGCAAGCCAGGCACCGGCCAGAACGCCGAACGTGTAGGCGATCACGAGCGAGGTCAGCGTCAGGATCACTGAGTTCGGTAGCACCTCGAGCAGGATGGTCATGACGGGACGCCGCTGGAAGAACGACAATCCCATCTCGCCCTGCAGGAGATTGCCGAGGTAGATGAAGTATTGCTGCCACATCGGCC
>DATEIF010000189.1:0-6386 GCA_035279205.1 Vineibacter sp. | reverse complement strand
GGCATAGGCCAGCACCTGCCGGCGCCACTGCTGCTGTTCGGGGGACGTCATGGGCGTTTCAGCGCCTCCAGCACGTGCAGGCGCAGCGCGCTCGAGAGGTTGGTGGCGTCGCGCAGGTCGCGGCCCTGCAGGCGTTCGCGGTCGATGTCGGCGACCAGGGCATTGAGCGACATCCCACGGCGCTCGGCGATGGCCTGCAGCTCGTCCCAGAACGCGGCCTCCAGCGAGACGCTGGTGCGATGCCGGCCGATGGTCACCGAGCGCTTGCGGATGCGCGCGTCGGCTGCGCTCACGTCGCGCCTTCATCGGGTGCCGTCATCTGCTCGGGCCGCACCCAGGCATCGAACTGCTCGGCCGTCACGTGGCCCAATGCCAGCGCCGCCTCGCGCAGGGACAGACCTTCGAGGTGTGCCTTGCGCGCGATCTTGGCGGCCTTGTCGTAGCCGATGTGCGGGTTGAGCGCCGTCACCAGCATCAGCGAGCGCTCGAGCTGCTCGGTGATGCGGCCGCGGTTGGGCTCGATGCCGACGACGCAGTTGCGCGCGAAGCTCTCGGCACCGTCGGCCAGCAGGCGGATCGACTGCAGCACCGCATCGGCGATCACCGGCTTGTAGACGTTGAGCTGCAGATGCCCGTTGGCGCCGGCGAAGGTGACGGTGACGTTGTTGCCGATCACCCGCGCCGCCACCATGGTGAGCGCCTCGGCCTGCGTCGGATTCACCTTGCCCGGCATGATCGACGAGCCGGGCTCGTTCTCCGGCAGGTGCAGCTCGCCCAGTCCGGCACGCGGGCCCGAGCCCAGCAGGCGCACGTCGTTGGCGATCTTGTGCAGCGACACCGCGATGGTGTTGAGCGCGCCCGACAGCTCGACCAGCGCGTCGTGGCTGCCCAATGCCTCGAAAGTGTCGGGCGCGGTCTTGAACGCCAGGCCGGTCAGCGCCGCGGCCTTCTGGGCGAACAGCGCTGCAAAGCGTGGATGGGCATTGAGTCCGGTGCCGACGGCGGTGCCGCCCTGCGCCAGCTCCAGCACGTGGGGCAGGGCGGCATCCAGGCGCGCGATGCCGTTCTTGACCTGCTGTGCCCAGGCGCCGAACTCCTGGCCCAGGGTGAGCGGTGTGGCGTCCTGCAGATGGGTGCGGCCGATCTTCACGATGTCGGCGAAGGCCTTGGCCTTGGCGGCCAGCGCCGCGTGCAGCTCGCGTAATGCCGGCTGCAGTTGGCGGGTGACCTCGCGCGCCGCCGCGATGTGCATGGCGGTGGGGAAGGAGTCGTTGGACGACTGGCAGCGATTGACGTGGTCGTTGGGATGCACCGGGCTCTTGCCACCGCGCTTGCCGGCCAGCAGCTCATTGGCGCGGCCGGCGATCACCTCGTTGGCGTTCATGTTGGTCTGCGTGCCCGAGCCGGTCTGCCACACCACCAGCGGGAACTCGTCCGTCAGCTTGCCGTCGATGACCTCGTCGGCGGCGCGGATAATGGCGTCGGCGATCTCGGCCGGCAGCAGGCCGAGCTCGCGGTTGGCCTGGGCGGACGCCTTCTTCTGGATGCCCAGCGCAGTGACCAATGCCGCCGGCATGCGCTCGCCGCCGATGCGGAAGTTCTGCAGGCTGCGCTGGGTCTGGGCGCCCCAGTAGCGTGCGGCGGGGACCGCGACCTCGCCCAGCGAGTCGGTTTCGATGCGGCTGTCTGCGGTGCTCATGACCACCTCCGGCCCTTCATGTCGGGTTCGGTCGGTCGAGGGTCAATCCCTCCCCCAGCGAAGCTGGGGGAGGTGGCCGTTTCGGTACTTCGACGCTTAGCGTCGAAGTACCTGAGCCGGAGGGGGAGCCGACGTGGTCTCAGTTACGAAGACCTCGTCGGGGTCCCCTCCGCCCCATCGGGGCACCTCCCCACTGCGTGGGGAGGGAGATTACCGCGGCAGGTCCGTCGTGCCCATGAGGGCTTCGTCGATGGCACGGGCGCACTGGCGGCCCTCGCGGATCGCCCACACCACCAGCGACTGGCCGCGGCGCATGTCGCCGGCGGCGAACAGCTTGGGCACCGAGGTCTGGTAGTCGGTGACGGTGGCCTTCACATTGCCGCGCGGGTCGAGCTCGACCTGCGCCTGCTCGATCATGCCCTTGCGCACCGGGCCCACGAAGCCCATGGCCAGCAGCACCAGGTCGGCCTTGAGCTGGAATTCGCTGCCCGCGACTTCCTTCATGCCCATGCGGCCGCTGGCGTCCTTGACCCACTCGACGCGCACGCACTCCAGCGCCTCGATCTTGCCGTTGGCGCCGACGGCGCGCTTGGTCAGCACCGCGAAGTCGCGCTCCGTGCCTTCCTCCTGCGAGGACGACGTGCGCATCTTCAGCGGCCAATCAGGCCAGGTCAGGCCCTTGTCTTCCTTGTCCGGCGGCCGCGGCAGGATCTCAAGCTGGGTGATTGAGGCGGCGCCCTGGCGGGTCGACGTGCCGATGCAGTCCGATCCGGTGTCGCCGCCGCCGATCACGATTACATGCTTGCCTTTGGCCGTCAGCGTGCCCTTGGGCGCGGCGCGCGCTTCGTCGTCGCCGGCAACGCGCTTGTTCTGCTGCGTCAGGAAGTCCATGGCGAAATGGATGCCTGACAGCTCGCGGCCCGGCACCTCGAGATCGCGCGGCGCTTCGGCGCCACCGGTGAGCGCCACGGCGTCATAGCCTTCCAGCAGCGACTTCACCGAGATCGTGGTGCCGACCTCGACGCCGGTGCGGAACTCGACGCCTTCACCTTCCATCTGCCGCACGCGACGGTCGATGAAGTGCTTCTCCATCTTGAAGTCGGGGATGCCGTAGCGCAGCAGGCCGCCGATGCGGTCGGCCTTCTCGAACAGGGTCACCGAATGCCCGGCGCGCGCCAGCTGCTGGGCGCAGGCCATGCCGGCCGGACCCGAGCCGACCACGGCAACGCGCTTGCCTGTCTTGCGCACAGCGATCTGCGGCACGATCCAGCCTTCTTCCCAGCCGCGATCGACGATGGCGCACTCGATGGTCTTGATGGTGACCGGGTTGTCGTCGATGTTCAGCACGCACGCCGCCTCGCACGGCGCTGGGCAGATGCGGCCGGTGAACTCCGGGAAGTTGTTGGTCGAGTGCAGCGTCTCGAGCGCGTCCTGCCACTGGTCGCGATAGACCAGGTTGTTCCAGTCCGGGATCATGTTGTTGACCGGACAGCCGTTGTGACAGAACGGGATGCCGCAATCCATGCAGCGCGCGCCCTGCTGGCGCACCTCGGCGGCAGGCAGCGGCTTGACGAACTCTTTCCACGACTTGATCCGCGTCTCGACCTTGTCGTAGGGGCGCTCGCGCCGCTCGATCTCAAGGAAGCCCGTCGGCTTTCCCATGGGACTTACTCCGAATTCTTAGATTGCCCTTCTCCCCGCGAAGGCGGGGAGAAGGTGGCGCGAAGCGCCGGATGAGGGGCTTTGCGGCGCCCGCTCGAAACTGGTGCGCTCCGTGTCAGAGCGCTGATGTATCAACATCGCGAAGCCCCTCATCCGCCGTTCGGGCACCTTCTCCCCGCCTTCGCGGGGAGAAGGGAACTACTCCGCTGCCACGGCGCGGGTGGCGTCGCGCTCGGCTTTGAGTTCGGCGAGCGCCCGTTTGTAGTCGACGGGCATCACCTTCACGAACCGTTTCACCGCGTTGTCCCAGTCGTCGAGGATGGCCCGCGCACGGGCGCTGCCGGTGTAGAGCAGGTGCTTCTCGACCAGCACGCGGATGCGCTCGGCATCGAAGCGCAGCAGGTCGCCCATGCCGTTGTTGTCGACACTGACCGAGCGCTGGCGCGGCCGGTCGGCCTCGTCGGCGGCGGCGTCATCCTCGCTCGGCGCGACCGCACCAAGCTCGACCATCGCCTTGTTGCACAGCTGCTCGAACTGGCCGCTGGGATCGTAGACGTAGGCGATGCCGCCCGACATGCCGGCGGCGAAGTTGCGGCCGGTGTCACCCAGCACGCAGACGACGCCGCCCGTCATGTACTCGCAGCCATGATCACCAGTGCCCTCGACCACAGCGATGGCGCCCGAGTTGCGCACCGCGAAGCGCTCGCCGGCGACACCGGAGAAGTACGCCTCGCCGGCGATGGCGCCGTACAGCACCGTGTTGCCGACCACGATGTTCTTGGTCGGATCGCGATCGCTGGCGTCCGGCTGCTTCACCACCACGCGGCCGCCCGACAGGCCCTTGCCGACATAGTCGTTGGCATCGCCCACCAGCTCCAGCGACACGCCGCGCGCCAGGAAGGCACCAAAGCTCTGGCCGGCGGTGCCGGTGAGCCGCACGGCGATGGTGTCCTCCGCCAGGCCGGCATGGCCATGGCGCTTGGCCACCTCGCCCGAGAGCATGGCGCCCACGGTGCGGTTGACGTTGCGGACAGTGCGCTCGATGCGCACCGGCTCGCCCGCCTCGAGCGCCGGCTGGGCGGCGGCGATCAGCTCATGATCGAGTGCCTTCTCCAGCCCGTGGTTCTGGCTCTCGCTGTTCCAGATCGCCACCCCAGGCTTGGCCGGCACCTGGTACAGCAGCTTCGAGAGATCGACGCCCGAGGCCTTCCAGTGGTCGATGGCGCGGCGCATGTCGAGCCGATCGACGCGGCCGATCATCTCGTTGAGCGTGCGGAAGCCCAGCTGCGCCATGATCTCGCGCAGCTCCTCGGCGACGAAGAAGAAGTAGTTGATCACGTGCTCGGGCGCACCGGTGAAGCGCTTGCGCAACACCGGGTCCTGGGTCGCGATGCCGACCGGGCAGGTGTTGAGGTGGCACTTGCGCATCATGATGCAGCCGGCGGCGATCAGCGGCGCCGTGGCGAAGCCGAACTCATCGGCGCCCAGCAGCGCGCCGATGGCGACGTCGCGGCCCGTGCGCAGGCCACCATCGACCTGCACCGCGATGCGGCCGCGCAGGCCGTTGAGGACCAAGGTCTGCTGGGTCTCGGCCAGCCCGATCTCCCACGGCGAGCCGGCGTGCGTGAGCGACGTCAGCGGGCTGGCACCCGTGCCGCCCTCGAAGCCGGCGATGGTGACGTGATCGGCGCGCGCCTTGCTGACGCCGGCGGCCACCGTGCCGACGCCGACCTCGGACACCAGCTTCACCGAGATGCGCGCCACCGGGTTGGCGTTCTTCAGGTCGTGGATCAGCTGCGCCAGATCCTCGATCGAATAGATGTCGTGGTGCGGCGGCGGCGAGATCAGGCCGACACCCGGCGTCGAGTAGCGCACGCGGGCGATGTTCTTGTCGACCTTCTTGCCGGGCAGCTGGCCGCCTTCGCCGGGCTTGGCGCCCTGCGCCATCTTGATCTGCAGGTCATCGGCGTTGACCAGGTACTCGGTCGTGACGCCGAAGCGGCCCGAGGCGACCTGCTTGATCGCCGAGCGCATGGAGTCGCCGTTGGGCAGCGGCTTGAAGCGGTCGGCTTCCTCGCCGCCCTCGCCGGTGTTCGACTTGCCGCCGATGCGGTTCATCGCGATGGCAAGAGTCGTGTGCGCCTCGCGGCTGATCGAGCCGAAGCTCATGGCGCCGGTGGCGAAGCGCTTCACGATGTCGGCTGCCGGCTCGACCTCGTCGATCGGCACCGGCTTGTCCGCGAACTTGAACTCCATCAGGCCGCGGATGGTGAGCAGCCGCGTGTTCTGCTCGTTGATCGTCTGCGCGAACGCCGTGTACTCGCCCGGCAGGTTGCCGCGCACGGCGTGCTGCAGCTTGGCCACCGAGTCCGGCGACCAGGCGTGATCCTCGCCGCGCAGGCGGAAGGCGTAGTCACCGCCCGGATCGAGCATGTTGCGGTAGATCGGATTGTCGCCGTACGCGTCGCGATGCCGGCGCACGGTCTCTTCGGCGATCTCCTGCCAGCCCGCGCCTTCGATGGTGGTCGCGGTGCCGGTGAAATACTTCTCGACGAAGCCGGAATGCAGGCCGACCGCGTCGAAGATCTGCGCGCCGCAATAGGACTGGTAGGTCGAGATGCCCATCTTGGACATGACCTTCAGCAGGCCCTTGCCGACCGCCTTGATGTAGTTCTTCTGGACCTCGTAGGCCTTGAGCGGCAGGCCGTTCTGGATCCGCAGCGCCTCCAGCGTCTCGAAGGCGAGGTATGGGTTCACCGCCTCGGCGCCGTAGCCGGCGAGGCAGCAGAAGTGATGGACCTCGCGCACCTCACCCGATTCGACGACGAGGCCGGTCTGGGTGCGCAGGCCGCGGCGGATCAGGTGATGGTGCACCGCCGCCGTCGCCAGCAGCGCCGGGATCGGCACGCGCTCGGCCGACACCGCGCGGTCGGACAGGATCAGAATGTTGCGATCGGCCAAGACACAGTCGGTCGCCTCCGAGCAGACGCGATCGAGCGCCCTCTCCAGGCCCGCCGCGCCTTCC
>DATEIF010000188.1:0-12170 GCA_035279205.1 Vineibacter sp. | reverse complement strand
CACCATCAAGGAAAAGGACATCTTCATCGAGCGCTTCGCCAACCAGTATCGTGTGCCGCTGGTGCGCATGATCGAAGGGTCCGGCGGCGGCGGTTCGGTGAAGACCATCGAGACCACGGGCCGCGCCAACGTGCCGGGCGTCATCGGCTTCGACGTCGTGGCGGCCAACATGGGCGCCGTGCCGGTGGTGGCGCTGGGCCTGGGATCGGTGGCGGGGCTGGGCGCGGCGCGCCTGGCGGCGGCGCACTATTCGGTGATGGTGAAGGGCCTGTCAGCGATGTTCGTGGCCGGCCCGCCAGTGGTGGCGCGGCTGGGCCAGCCGCTGTCGAAGGAAGAGCTGGGCGGCTGGGAGATCCAGCTGCGCGCCGGCGCCGTCGACGAGGCAGTCGACAGCGAGGACGAGGCCTTCGCCATGGCGAAGCGGTTTCTGTCCTACATGCCGCAATCGGCGCTCGAGTTGGCGCCGCGCGGCCCGCAGCAGGACGATCCCAAGCGGTGCGAGGAAAAGCTGCTGTCGGTGATCCCGCGTGATACGCGCAAGGTTTACGCCATGCGCACCATCGTGAACGCGCTGGTCGACAAGGGCAGCTTCTTCGAGATGGGCAAGCTCTACGGCCGCGCCGTGATCACCGGCCTGGCGCGGCTCGACGGTTGGCCCGTGGCCTTCATGGCCAGCGATCCGATGCACTATGGCGGCGCCTGGACTTCCGACACCTGCCAGAAGGTGACGCGCTTCATGGACCTGGCCGAGACCTTCCGGCTGCCGATGGTCTATCTCGAGGACTGCCCGGGCTTCCTGATCGGGCTTGAGGCCGAGAAGAGCGGCGTGATCCGCCAGGGTGTGCGCGCCATGGCGGCGATGCACCAGACATCGATCCCGTGGTGCACCGTGATTGTGCGCAACAACTTTGGCGTTGCCGGCGCGGCGCACAAGAACACCGGCCGCATGAGCTTCCGCTATGCCTGGCCGTCGGGCCGCTGGGGTTCGCTGCCGCTGGAAGGCGGCATCGAGGCGGCATACCGCGCCGACATCGACGCCGCGCCCGATCCCGACGCCAAGCTGAAGGAAATCGAGGATCGGCTGAACAAGCTGCGTTCGCCGTTCCGCAGCGCCGAAAAATTCTGGATCGAGGAGATCATCGATCCACGCGACACCCGCACCCTGCTCTGCGAGTTCGCCAACCTCGCCGCGCCCGTGCGCGCCGGCAAGGCGAGCTTCTGGATGCGGCCGTGATCTAGTCCTGGGATCGCGGGCGTCTCGCCCGCTCATGTCAGGCGAGAGCAATGCTTTCGTCTGATGCGGGCCAGAGGCCCGCGCTCCCAGGAGGACATGGTATCCGATCGGTAACTTCAGTGGCGAATTCGTTATTGGCGTTGTGCGAGCAGGCGAGGATGATGGCGCGCACAAACAAGGCGGGGATACGCCATGGCCAATACAACCATCCGCACCGTGATCTTCGGCGCCATCGCCGGCGCCGTCGCGTTCCTGATCTTCCATCAGGGTGGGTTCTGGGCGCTGACCCAGGCCGGCGTGCTCAAGGTCAACACATGGTCGATGGCGGCGACCAAGCCGTTCGCCGTGCCGGTGGTGATCTCCTACATGTTCTGGACGGCATTATGGGGCATCGTCGCGGCGTTCGTCGTGCCGCGCCTGCCGGGCGCCCTGAGCGGCGTGCTGGGCTGGATCCTGTTCGCCGCCATCGTGCCGACGCTCGCCAACTGGTTCATCGTGCTGCCGCTGAAGGGCGCGCCCGTGGGTGGCGGTTTCAACATGCCCGGCGTCGTGCTGGCGCCACTGGTCTACGGTTTCTGGGGCTTCGGCATGTGGCTGGTCATGCAGTTGCTGCAGCAAACGACCGGCCAACGGGCACAGGCTTAACCGCGCGGCTTGGCGTCGCGTGACGTGAGATAGACAGCAAGCCCCGCGATCACCGCGAGCCCTATCGTGCCGAAGGCAGCACGGTAGGCGCCTTCGGCGTAGCCGCCGCCGGTGTCGGGGAACAGGCCGATGACGATGCCGGTCAGCCACGGCAAACCGGCGGACCCCGCGACCTGGGCCATGTTCACGGTTGTGACCCCGCGCCCGGCAAGATGCGCCGGAAACAGCGACCGGCCGTGAGCGACAATCACGATGCCGTACGCCGTAACGGCGCAGTGCAGGCAAAGCAGCGCCGCCGCGGCCCACAAGCCGGTGCTGGTTATCAAAGCCAGCGGCCCCAGCGTGCACAGGCTCAGCACCGCGCCGGCGACAATGATCCACTTGCGCGTATTGAAGAGCCGATCCAGCGGGCCGTAAGCCAGGGTGCCGGCAATCTGGAATGCAGTCATGGCCAACAGCACGTTGCCGCGCTGCACGGCATCCAGCCCATGCACGTCGGCGAGGTATTTGCCCGCCCACACCGAGAGCACGGTCGCCATGCTGGCGTACGCGACGGTGTGGATGGCCAGAACCGGGCCCAGGCCCTTGGTGCGCCAGACCTGTGCGACACCACGCAGTGCGTCGAGGATCGTTTCGCGCCGTGTGGCCGCCGGCGGACCGCCGGGTGGCACATCACGCACCAGCAGGAAGAAGGCAGCGCCGATCATCAGCGCGGCCACGGCAGCGACCAGGTAGGCCGTGCGCCAGCCATAAGCCGCGCTGGCGGCAGCCAGCGGCGTGGTGGCCAGCATCAGGCCGATCTGGCTGAGCGCGAAGACCCAGCTCAGCACGGTCGCCAACCGATCGCCGCCGAACCAGCGCGAACTCAGCAGCACGGCGCTCATGAAGCTGCCGGCGCAGCCGACACCCAGCACCAGGCGGGCGGCCAGGAACTCCACGCCGCTGGTGCAGACGGCCTGCCACACCGCACCGGCCACGGCGAGCACGGTGAGCGCCGTGGTGACCCGCCGCGGCCCGTAGCGGTCGAACAAGATGCCGACGGGAATCTGCACCAGGCCGATGGCCAGGAAGAAGACACCGTTGGCGGCACCGAATTGCTGGGCCGACAGGCCCAGGTCGGCGATGAGGTCAGGCGCGATCGCCGCCGTCGACGCCCGGAAGAACTGGCTGGAAATGGTGGTCAGGACCAGCGCCGCCAGCACGCGCGCGCGGACACCGGCGGAAACGCCCGTTGTCATGGTGAAAACGAACGTTCGACGCGATCAGGCGGCGCGCGTCACCAGCTTCATCTGCTCGTCGAGGTCGTCGGCAATGAAGTGGCGCACGATCTCGTCGAGATCGCGGTCGGTCTCGAAGCCGAGCCGGCGGGCCCGGGCACTGTCGATGCCCTGCGGCCAGCCATCACAGATGCGCTGGATCGCGGGGTCGTGCTGCCAAGCGACCGTACCGATGCGGCGGTTGCCGGCATGGCGCTTCATGGCGGCCTCGAGCTCGCGCGCCGTGACGTTGATGCCGTTGAGCAACAGCGCGCGGCCCGGCCCGAAGGCATCGACATCAAGATTGTGGGCTTGCACGAAGGCATCGACGGTGCGCCGCGGGCTGAGCACGGCCATGACGGTCTGCGGCGTCACCGGGCAGACGACATCGACGCCGGTGAGCGGCTCACGCACGATCGAGCTGGCCCAGGTCGAAGCCGCCTTGTTGGGCGCGCCTGTACGCACGCAGATCGTGGGCAGACGGATAGCGGTGCCGCGCAGGTAGCGCTTGCGCGTGTAGTCGCGGACCAGGAACTCGCCGATCGATTTCTGCGCGCCGTAGGAGGTCTGCGGTGTCAGTGGCGTATCGTCGGTGACCGCCGGCGGCAGATCACCCCCGTAAGCGGCGAGCGAGGACGTAAAGACCACGCGCGGGTTGGTACCCAGCGCCCGGCAGGCTTCGAGCACATAGCGCGTGCCGTCGAGATTGACCTTGTAGCCGAGATCGAAATCGGCCTCGGCACCGGCGCTGACCACGGCAGCGAAATGAAACACGCTGGAGGCGCCCTGCATGATCGTCTGCACGGTGGCGAAATTGGCGATGTCGCCCGCCAGCGCATGCACGCGCGGATCGTCGAGACCCGGTCCGCTTGCCTGGACGACATCGAACAGCATCAGTTCCTTGACCGGCTCAGGCCTGCCCGATGGACCGATCAGCTCGGCGCCCGCGAGGATCCGGCGTGCCAGCTTCTTGCCGAGAAAGCCGGCCCCGCCGGTGATCACGACCTTCATGAACATCCTCCCTTGTCTTGGACCTCTCCCCTCCGGGCAGAGGTCGGCGCGCGCAGCGCGACGGGTGAGGGGGCCGCGTCACCCGCAAGGTGCAATACTGCAAGCACCGCGCTCGGCTTCAACACCCCCTCACCCGCCGAACGCTTCGCGTTCGTCGACCTCTCCCCGGAGGGGAGAGGTGACGCTACTTCTTGCCGCCTCCGCCCGTCATGTCGAGCGTCACCTGATCGGCGACGATGATATACGTCACCGACCCGTCAGAGGCCTTGTAGGTCCATTTCTCGATCGGCCCGACCTTGTCGAGCTCGGCCGGCTTGCCGAGCACTTTTTCCAGCTCGGCCTTGGTTTTGACGCCCTCCGCCTTCTTCAGGATCTCGGCCTTGCTCGGAGTCTGGTCGCAGCCGGCCAGGACCAAGGCCGCCATGCCGGCGGCCATGAAAAGACGACGATCGATCATCACACCTCTTGGGCCACTAGGCCGCCTGCTTGATCGCCTTTCCGAAAATGTCGATGATCTCATCGATCTGATTCTTTTCGACGATCAACGGCGGCGACATGGCCAAGGTATCCGCCGTTTGGCGCACCATCAAGCCCAGCTCGAAGGCCTTCACGAAGGTAGCGTAGCCACGCGCACCCACGGCACCCGGCTTGCCCTCCAGGTCGATACCGGCGGCCAGGCCAAGATTGCGGATGTCGGTAACCCCGGACACGGACTTCAGCGAGTGCACGCCGTCCTCCCAGTAGGGCGCCAGCTCGGCGGCGCGCTGGAAGAGCGCTTCCTTCTTGTAGATGTCGAGCACGGCCGACGCGGCGGCGCAGGCCAGCGGGTGGGCCGAATAGGTATAGCCGTGGAACAGCTCGATGGCGTTCTCCGGCCCGGTCATCAGGCCCTCGTAGACGTGCTTGCGCACGAAGACGCCGCCCATTGGCACGGTGGCGTTGCTGATGCCCTTGGCCACGGTCATCAGGTCGGGGACCACGCCGAAATACTCGGCGGCGAACGAGGCACCCAGGCGCCCGAAGCCGGTGATCACCTCGTCGAAGATCAGCAGGATGCCGTGCTTGGTGCAGATCTCGCGCAGGCGCTGCAGGTAGCCCTTGGGCGGCGGCAGGTAACCAGTCGAGCCGGCGCACGGCTCGACGATCACGGCAGCGATGGTCGAGGCGTCGTGCAGGGCCACGATGCGCTCCAGCTCGTCGGCGAGCTCGGCACCATGCTCGGGCAGGCCGCGCGAGAAAGCGTTCTTGGCCGGCAGATGCGTATGCGGCAGATGATCGACGCCGGGCAGCTGGGCGGCGAAGAACTTGCGGTTGTTGGCCATGCCGCCAACCGAAATGCCGCCGAAGCCGACGCCGTGATAGCCGCGCTCGCGGCCGATCAGGCGCGTGCGGGTGCCCTCGCCGCGGGCGCGCTGATAGGCCAGCGCGATCTTGAGTGCGCTGTCGACCGCCTCGGAGCCCGAATTGCAGTAGAAGGCATGGTCGAGGTCGCCCGGCAGCATGGCGGCATGGCGCGCCGCCAGCTCGAACGCCTTGGGATGGCCCATCTGGAAGGTCGGCGCGTAGTCCATCTCCTCCAGCTGGGCGGCGATCGCCTGCTTGATCTCGTCGCGGCCGTGGCCGGCGTTGACGCACCACAGGCCAGCGGTGCCGTCGATGACCTTGCGACCCTCCGGGGTCCAGTAGTGAATGCCCTTGGCCTTGGCCAGCAGACGCGGGTTCTTCTTGAACTGCCGGTTCGCCGTGAACGGCATGAAGAAGGCTTCGAGATTGTTGGCAACGGGTGCAGAGCTGGCGGCCATTGACGGACTCTTTCGTTAGGCTGGAGAAAAACGGCGGGCGGACCTTAACATAATTCCTCCCCCACAATGTGGGGGAGGTGGCCGAAGGCCGGATGGGGAGCCGACGTGGTCTCAATCACAAAGACCACGTCGGCTCCCCTCCGCCCCTTCGGGGCACCTCCTCAGCAGAGCTGGGGAGGAAGCTTACGCCGCGAGCGGCTTGGGCCCGCCCGAAAGGCCGAGGCTCTCGGCCACCGCGGCATACGTCACGCGGCCGCGATGCACGTTGAGCCCCGCCTTCAGATGCGGATCGTCGTCGAGCGCCGCCAGGCCCTTGGCGGCCAGGCGCAGGCCGAACGGCAACGTGGCGTGGTTGAGCGCATGGCTGGAGGTCAGCGGCACGGCGCCCGGCATGTTGGCGACGCAATAGTGGATCACGCCGTCCACCACATAGGTCGGCTCGGCATGGGTCGTCGCGTGAGACGTCTCGAAGCAACCGCCCTGGTCGATGGCAACGTCGACCACAACGGCTCCCGGCTTCATGATCGCCAGATGCTTGCGGGTGACGATGCGGGGCGCCTTGGCGCCGGGCACCAGCACGGCACCGATCACGACGTCGGCCGTGCGCAGTTCCTGCTCGACGGCTTCCATGTGCGAATAGCGTGTGCGCACGCGACCGCCGAAGACGTCGTCCAGCACGCGCAGGCGTGGCAGCGAACGATCGAGGATGGTGGTTTCGGCGCCCAGGCCGACCGCCATGCGCGCGGCATGGATACCTACCGTCCCGCCGCCGATGATCACGACCCGGCCCGACGGCACGCCCGGCACGCCGCCCAGCAGCAAGCCCCGGCCGCCGGTATGGCGCCGCAGGGCCAGCGCCGCGGCCTCGATCGACAGGCGGCCGGCGACCTCGCTCATCGGCACCAGCAGCGGCAGGCCGCCCTGAGCATCCGTCACGGTCTCGTAGGCAACGGCTGTGCAGCCTGCCTCCATCAGTCCCTTGGTCTGCTCGGGATCCGATGCGAGGTGCAGGTAGGTGAACAGGATCTGGCCTTCGCGCAGCTGCGTCCACTCCGACGGCTGCGGCTCCTTCACCTTCACCACCATGTCGGCGGTGGCGAAGATCTCGCCGGCTGCCGCCACGGTACGGGCACCAGCGGCGCGGTAGTCGTCGTCGCTGGCGCCGATGCCGGATCCGGCCTCGGTTTCGACCAGGACCTCGTGGCCGGCCGCCACGTATTCGCGTACCGAGGCGGGCGTCAGGCCCACTCGATACTCGTGAACCTTGATCTCCTTCGGCACACCGACGCGCATGAAGAGCCTCCCTGGGCAGTCTTCATGATGTAGCCGGACCCGATGTTTCGTTCCCCGAAAAGTACGTGACAAGCCGGTGGCGCTTTGCACGAATCCTGCACAAAATAGCCACACCGCGATAGAAACGAGCGCATGAGCTTCGATCGCATTGACATTGCCCTACTGGCGGCGCTGACGCGCAACGCACGCGCCAGTCACGTCGATCTGGCCGAGCAGGTCGGCCTCTCCAGCACCGCGTGCGCGCGACGCTTGAAGCTGCTGGAAGAGAACGGACTGATCAACGGCTATCACGCCACACTGGGGCTCAAGCAGCTCGGCTTCTCGACCACGGTGATCGTGCGCATCACGCTCGACAGCCAGAGCGAGGAAGCGTTGGATGCTTTCGAGAAGGCGGTGGCGCGTTGTCCGTCGGTGGTGCAGTGCCACCTGATGTCGGGCGACGACGACTATCTGCTGACCGTGCTGGCGCGCGACATCGAGGACTTCGAGCACATCCACAAGGGCCAGCTCTCGACCCTGCCGCGCGTGGCGCGCATTCATTCCAGCTTCGCCATCCGCGAGGTGATCAACCGACCGGTGCCGCCGACGGCGCTGGAGCGGCTGCGCCGCGCGGCGCGGTAGCATCTGACTCAGGTGGCGTCTTGAAGATGGCGCTGGCGCGCACGATGCGCTTGCCGTCGACCGTGAGGTAGCAGTTGGCGAAGGCCAGCGCCCCGGTCGCCTTCTGGATGTCGGCACGCGCCTCCACCCACTGCCCCACTTGCGCCGCGCCGGCGAAGTCGGTCGTGAGGTTGACGGTGACCCCGCCGCGCCGGCCGGTGGCACCGACCAGGGAATACCCCAGCACCAGATCGGCCAGCGTCACCAGCAAGCCACCATGGGCAAAGCCGCGGCGATTGCAGTGACGCTCCTCGATGCGCAGGCCGAGGACGAGTGTACCGTCTGCTGCCTTGCCCTCGTACAGCGGCCCCACGGCGTCGAGGAACGCGCTGGAATAAGAGAACGGCTGGAAGCCTTCGGGTATCGCCGTCATGCGTGATCTCCGAGCGGCCGGTTCATGGCCGTCATCAGCATGCTGGCGCAGAGCGTACGCTGACCGCCATCGATCGCGTAGATGTCGGCGGCGTTGACCGTGACGGTGCGTCCGGGGCGCACGGTGCGTCCTTCCGCCACCAGTGCCTCGCCACGCGCCGGTGCCAGAAGCTTCACCGTGTAGTCCAGCGAGGCCAGCGTCCAGCCGGTGGCCAGCAAGGTGCCACCGGCCATGTTGCCGGCCATATCGCCGACCATGCCCACGATGCCGGCCATGAAATAGCCCTGGGTCTGCGTGAACTCGATGCGCCGCGGCAATTCGAGGTGGCACGAACCAGGCTCGAGCCGCAGGATGCGCACGCCGAGATGGCAGAAGATCGGCATCGCCTGCGCGAACTTCGCAGCGCGCTCGCGAAAGTCCGGGTCCGATGCGGCGAAAGCGCCGTCGCTCATGCTCCCTGCTCCTTCGACAACAGGCAGCAACGTCTCGCGGACCGCACGCCCGAGCAATCGCAGCGATGACAACATCGGTTGCATCGGGCGCAATCGAAGGCCGCTTCACCTAGGAACGCGATGCCTCGGTCTTGAGCCAGCGCCTCACGGAGCGAATGCTCTGGGAGCGTGAGTCGCGCGGGCGATGCAACAGCCACCAGCTTTCGCTCGGGGCAAAGCTGACATCGAACGGCTCGACCAGACGGCCGTCATCGAGGTAAGGCTGCACGAGATCATCGAACGCCATGGCGACGCCAAGGCTGCCGGCCGCGGCCTCGTACAGCAGATGCAGGCCGTCGAAGCGCAAGGTGCGCACGGGCCGGAACGGCGGCACCTTGGCCTCCGCGCACCAACGGCGCCAGAAGCCGCGCGGGCGAGAGACCCCCAGCAACGGATGATGCCGCAGATCAGCCGACGTCTTGAGTCCGCGCGGCCCGCGCAGCAACTTGGGCGAACAGACTGGCCGACAGCGCATCGGCAACAGCTTCTCGGCCGACCAGCCCGGCCAGTCGCCGGTACCAATGGCTATGGCAAGGTCGACATCGCCGCGTCCGGCGTCTGGCGCTCCGGGCGCGGTCGTCACCCTCAGATCGATCGATGGATGCGAGGCCGCGAAGCCGGCCAGGCGCGGCAGCAACCAGAGGGCTGCAAAGGACGGCAACACACAGAGCGTCAGGCGAACCCCGCGCGCCGACGGCCTCACCGCAGCGCCAGCAGCGCGCAAGGCTTCGATCGCTGGCCCGATCGCCGCCAGGTACTTCTCGCCGGCGGTCGTCAGCCGCAGGGCACGGTTGAGGCGATGAAACAGCCGCACATCAAGGCCGGCCTCCAATGCCGCGACGCGGCGGCTGACGGCCGACGTCGTGAGGTTGAGCTCGCGCGCCGCCTCGGTGAAGCTGAGCGTGCGCGCTGCCGCCGCGAAGGCCTCGATGGCGCCCAGCGGCGGCAGGCGTGCAGCCATCACACCTTCTCCCCGCGCAGGCGGGGAGAAGGTGGCGCGAAGCGCCGGATGAGGGGCTTTGCAACGTCCACACACCTGCGCCCACTCATCACATAACTCGCGGCTATCGGCATCGCGAAGCCCCTCATCCGGCCGCCGCTGCGCGGCGTCCACCTTCTCCCCGCCCGCGCGGGGAGAAGGGTGCTACGCGTTGACGTCGACGACAACGCGGCCGCGGACCTGGCCGGCGAGGATATCCTTGGCCAGCGCCGGCAGATCCTCGAGCTTTTTGTCGACGACCATGGCGTCAAGCTTGTCCAGCGGCAGGTCGGTGGCGAGCCGGGTCCAGGCCTCCAGCCGTGGCGCCATGGGCAGCATCACCGAGTCGATGCCGCACACCGTGATGCCGCGCAGGATGAAGGGAACGATGTTGCCGGGGAACGCCGCCCCGCCCGCCAGGCCGCAGACGGCCGCGGCACCACCATACTTCACCATGGCCAGCGCCCGCGCGAACATCACGCCCGACACGGTATCGACGACGCCGGCAAAGCGCTCGCCCAGCAGCGGACGGTCGGCGGCCTCGGTGATTTCCTTGCGCTCGATGATCGTGGCGGCACCCAGGCTCTTCAGATAATCAGCTTCCTGCGGCCGGCCGGTAGCGGCGACCACCGCGTAGCCGAGCTTGGCCAGGATCGCGACAGCGACGCTGCCGACACCGCCGGCGGCACCGGTCACCAGCACCTCGCCGCGCGCCGGGGTGACACCGTGCTTGGAGAGCGCCAGCACGCAGAGCATCGCCGTGTAACCCGCCGTGCCGATCGCTGCCGCGCGCTTGGTCGAGATCGCGTCCGGCAGCTTCACCAGCCAGTCGCCCTTGACGCGGGCGCGCGTGCCGTAGCCGCCCCAGTGCAGCTCGCCGACGCGATAGCCGTTGAGCACGACCTTGTCGCCGGCCTTGAAGCTCGGATTGTCCGACGCCTCGACCGTGCCCGCCAGATCGATACCGCCGACATGGGGCCAGGTCTTCACCAGCCCGCCGCCCGTGGTCAGAACCAGGCCATCCTTGTAGTTCAGGGTCGAGTAGTCGACCTTCACGGTGACGTCGCCCGCCGGCAGCCGGCTGTCGTCGAGCTCCTGGACCGTGCTCGTGACCTTGCGATCGGCTCCCTGCTCGGACAACAGCGCGCGAAACGTACCCATACGGCTTATCCTTCCTTGCTCAGCGTATCGACGAAACGGATCGGCGTGCCGATGGGCGCGCCCAGCAGCGCACCATCGCGCATCACCACGTTGCCACGGATGATCGTGGCCATCGGCCAACCGGTCACTGTCATGCCAGCAAACGGCGTCCAGCCCGACTTGGTTGCCATCCACGCCTCGGTGATTTCGCGCCTGGCGGCGAGATCGACCAGGGTGAGATCGGCGTCGTAGCCCAGCGCGATGCGGCCCTTGGCCGCCAGGCCGAAGATGCGTGCCGCGCCGGCCGAGGTCAGGTCGACCAGCCGCGCCAGCGACAGGCGCCCGGCATTCATGTGGTCGAGCAGCAGCGGCAATAACGTCTGCACCCCCGGCATGCCCGAGGGCGACTGAGGATAGGGCTTTGACTTCTCCTCGCGCGTATGCGGCGCGTGGTCGGAGCCGATCACGTCGACCGTGCCGTCGCGCACGGCGCGCCACAGGCCCTCGCGATGACGGGCCTCGCGGATCGGCGGGTTCATCTGCGCGAAGGTGCCCAGCCGGTCGTAGCAATCCGGCGCCGCCAGCGTGAGATGCTGCGGCGTCACCTCGACGGTGGCGATGTCCTTGTGGTCGCGCAGGAAGAGCATCTCTTCCTCTGTCGTCACATGCAGGACATGCACGCGCCTGGCGTGCTTGCGCGCCAGGCGGACCAGACGCTGGGTGGCCAGCAGGGCCGACTCGACATCGCGCACGACGGGATGCAGGTGCGGCGTGGCCCCCGGGGCCTGCGCCAACCCCTTGCGCGCGTTCATGCGCTCTTCATCCTCGCAATGCACGGCCATGCGGCGCGAGCCGTGCGCCAAGATGCGATCGAGCGTGGCGTCGTCGGGCACCAGCAGGGTGCCCGTCGAGGCGCCCATGAACACCTTGACACCGCAGCAGCCCGGCAACCGCTCGAGCGCCGGCAAGTGCTCGACGTTCTCGGCCGAGCCGCCCATGTAGAACGCGTGGTCGCACCAGGCACGCCCACGCGCCAGGTTCAGCTTGGCCGCCAGGTCGTCGGCGTTGAGCGTGCTGGGCTTGGTGTTGGGCATCTCGAAGACGGCGGTGACGCCGCCCAGCACGGCACCGCGCGTGCCGCTCTCCAGGTCCTCCTTGTGCTCCAGGCCCGGCTCGCGGAAATGGACCTGGGAATCGATGACCCCCGGCAGGATGTGCAGCCCCTTGGCATCGAAGACCTCGGCCGCCTTGCCGGCGTCGATCACGCCAATGGCAACGATGCGCCC
>DATEIF010000187.1:0-19829 GCA_035279205.1 Vineibacter sp. | reverse complement strand
TGTCGAACAACGACGCGCTGGCCCGCACCGTGGAGATGTTCAAGCTGGTACAAATCCCCAACGCCGCCGGCCGCCTGCACGATTATCCGCACCAATTCTCCGGCGGCATGCGCCAGCGCGTCGTCATCGCCATGGCGATCGCCTGCCGGCCGGCGCTGCTGCTGGCCGACGAGCCGACGACGGCGCTCGACGTCACCATCCAGGCGCAAATCCTGCGGCTGCTGAAGGAGCTGCAGCGCGAGAACGGCATGGGGATGATCTTCATCACCCACAATCTCGGCGTCGTGGCGCAGATCGCCGACCGGGTGGCGGTGATGTATGCCGGGCGCATCGTCGAGGCCGGCGACGTGCGCGATGTGTTGATGGATCCGCGCCATCCTTATACGCGCGGCATGCTGGCCTCCACCATCCACGGCCAGGATCGCGGTCGCGACATCGAAGCCATTCCCGGCAGTCCGCCCGATATGCGCCGTCTGCCGCCCGGTTGCGCCTTCGCACCGCGCTGCCGCCATGCCGACGCGCAGTGCCGGGCGGCCTCGCCGCCGCAGACAGAGCCGTCGGACGGGCGTACCATTCGCTGCTTTCATGCCGATGCGCTGGCGGCTGCGACCATCGCATCGTGACGTCGACGCAGGAGGGGACCATGCATACCGTGACCATGCCGCAGTGGGCGATCGACTACGTGGTGCGCCGGCGCGGCAAGCTGCATGCGCACGCCGATCTTGATCCGCGCACCACGGCGCTGATCGTGGTCGATCTGCAGAACGCCTTCATGGTCGAAGAGGTCGCGGCTGCGTTCGTGCCGGCGGCGGTCGAGATCGTGCCGGCGGTCAACCGGCTGGCGGCGGTGGTACGCCGCACCGGCGGCAAGGTGTTCTGGGTCCGCAACACCATCGACGCCGCCACGGTCGCCGGATGGTCGCAATGGCTGGCGATGATGACGCCTGACGTGCGCACCGCGCTGATCGAGAACATGAAGCCCGGCGCGCGCGGCCATGAGCTCCATCCCGACCTCGACGTGCAGCCCGTCGACGAGACCGTGCTGAAATATCGCTTCAGCGCTTTCCTGCCAGGTGCATCGGACCTGGCCGAGCGGCTGCGCGCTCAGGGCTACGACACCGTGCTGATCACCGGCACCCTCACCAACGTCTGCTGCGAATCCTCGGCGCGCGACGCCATGATGCTGAACTTCAGGACCGTCATGGTCAGCGACGCCAACGCCGCCCGCACCGATGCCGAGCACAACGCCACGCTCGCCAGCTTCTACGTGAGCTTCGGCGACGTGATGGACACCGATTTCCTGATCGGCTGCCTGGAGCGCAACGCCGCGCCGCGCGCCGCGGCGGAGTAGGGCCGGATGAGATAATCTACTGTCATCGAATGTGATACTCAATTGACGTACAGTCTTGGAGTGTAAAATTAGCGAGTGTGCCCCGTGATCACCACAGGAGGTTGATCGTGCCACTCGATATTCGTCCTTCGCCGCAATCCGTCACGACGACGCTTCATTATCTCCAGCGCGGTCCGGAAAGGCCGGTGCGCTACGTCGAGCCGCCGCCGCCGGGTGTGCCGGCCTGGAACGGCATCGACGATCCGCGCGAGATCCGCGTCGAGGACGGCCGCGGCCGCGAACAGGAATTCAACCTCGACCGCAACGGCTTTGCACTCGTGAAGGCGCCGACACAGGTGCGGGATTTCTACACGCCGGAGGAGGTCAAGAGCACCTACTACCCGGAAGTGGAGCGCCTGCTGCGCGATACGCTGGGCGTCACCCGCGTCTTCATTTTCGACCACACGGTGCGCAATGCCACGCGCCAGGGTGCGCCGATCCCCTCGCGCCGGGTCCACAATGACCACACCATCAACTCGGCGCCGCGCCGGGTACGCGACCACCTCGGTGCCGACGCGGCCGAGCTGCTGAAGCACCGCTTCGGCATCGTCAATGTCTGGCGCCCGATCCGCGGGCCGGTGCTCGACTCGCCGCTGGCCCTGTGCGACGCACGCACCTTCACCGACGACGACCTGATCGCCAGCGACCTCGTCTATCCGCATGTGCGCGGCGAGACCTCGTCGGTCGCCTACAACCCCAGCCACCGCTGGTACTATTTCTCGCAGATGCAGACCGACGAAGCGCTGCTGATCCGCGTGCACGACAGCGCCAATGATGGCCGTGCCCGGCTGTCGTTCCACACCTCGTTCGACAACCCGGCAGCGCCGGGCGCACCGCCGCGCGAGAGCATTGAGGTGCGCGCGCTGGTGTTCTTCCCGCCGGACGCTTGATTTTCTTCCTTCTCCCCGCGAATGCGGGGAGAAGGTGCCCGAAGGGCGGATGAGGGGCTTTTCGAGCCTCCAATGTGGCGTCGGCGCTTACACCCATTCGCCGCCTTGCCGTGGCGTCGCGACGCCCCTCATCCGGCGCTTCGCGCCACCTTCTCCCCGCCTGCGCGGGGAGAAGGGTTTTATCACCGTGCCGAGTTGTAGACCGCGAACTCGGCGCGGGTGTCGGCGATCGAGAACCAGCGGTGCTGGTCGGCGCGGAACTGGCGCCAGTTCTCCAGCAGCTTCTTGAATTGCGGGCTGGCGGCGGCTTCCTCGTCCAGCACCGACTCCAGCGCGCCGCGCAACGCCTTCACCACGTCGGTGGGCAGCACCGTGAGCTGCGTGCCGGCGGCCACCAGGCGCGCGATCGCCGTGGCGTTCTTGGCATCATAGGCCGCCAGCATCTCGGTCATGGCGTACTGGCAGGCCATGCGCAGCGCCGTCTGGTAGCGCGGCGGCAGGGCGTTCCACGCCTGCTTCTGGACGAAGAGCTGCAGCAGCGCCTCCAGCTCCATCACGCCTGGCGTGTAGTAGTACTTGGCCACCTTGTTGAAGCCGAGCTTCTCGTCGTCGTAGGGGCCGACCCATTCGCAGGCGTCGATGGTGCCGCGCTCCAGCGCCGAATAGATCTCGCCGCCGGGGATCTGCTGCGGCACCGCGCCCAGCTTGGCGATCACCTTGCCGCCGAAGCCGGCGGTGCGCATCTTCAGGCCCTGGAAGTCGGCCGGCGTCTTCAGCTCCTTGCGGAACCAGCCGAACATCTGGCCGCCGGTGTTGCCGGCCGGCAGGGCCACGACATTGAAGCTGTCGTAGATCTCGTCCGCCAGCTTGCGGCCGTCGCCGTACATCAGCCAGGCATTATGCTGCCGCGGCGTCATGCCAAACGGCACCGAGCCGTCGAACACCAGCGCCGGGTTCTTGCCGATATAGTAGCCGCTGTAGCTGTGGCCGCATTCCACGGTGCCGTTGGAGACGGCATCCAGCACCTGCAGTGCCGGCACGATCTCGCCGGCGGCGAACGGCTGCAGCACGAACTTGCCCTCGGTCAGCTCGCTTACGACGCGTGCGATGGTCTGCACGGCGCCGAACAGCGTGTCGAGGCTCTTGGGGAAGCTCGACACCATGCGCCACCTGATGGTGTCGCTCTGCTGGGCGATGGCGGGCGCGGCGACCGTTACAGCAGCGGTGGCGGCGAGCGGGGCAAGCGTGCGGCGCGAGATGCGCCGGCCTGACGTGGACATGAGACTCTCCCTCCTGCGTTTCTGACTGTCGGCACCATCCTGGCACCGCAGTATCGCCGGCGAGACTAACACGTTCCGCCGAGGCAACACGTGTACCCGGGGGCGGGAATCACGACGCGGTTGCGTCCCAGCCCCGGCGGAATCGCCGGTGGTGGCGCGCCGCGGTGTCGAGGCAAGATCGGGCCAATCCATGGGAGGGTCCACTCTTGCACGGCAAACGCCCTACGCTCTCTTCGCTGCATGGCATCGTCGCCGCCGCCCATCCTCTGGCGGCACAGGCCGGCGCCCGCACCCTGGGCAACGGCGGCAACGCCTTCGATGCGGCGGCCGCCACGGCGGCGGCGCTCAACGTGGTCGAGCCCTACATGTCCGGCCTCGGTGGCCTGGGCTACGCGACCTGCTATGTCGCTGCCGAAGGCCGCGTGCGCACGCTGAACTTCGTCAACCCGATTCCGCGGCGCTTCCCCGTCGAGCGCTTCTCGCAGCGCGAGGAGCTGCAGCGCGGTGCCCTGTCGGTGGGAACCCCCGGCAACCTCGGCGGCTGGTGCGAGATGGTGCGCGCCTACGGGCGCAAGGCGCTGCCCGACATCTTTGCGCCGGCGATTGCGCTGGCGCGTGACGGCTACCCGCTGATCGAGTTCAACGTCGAGGAGACCAACGGCACGGCGCCGGAGCTGCGCCGCCACACGACGCTGTGGGAATCCTGGGCGCGCACCTACACCGACGGTACCGGACGCGTCAGGCCAGGCTTCATCCTGCGCCAGCCCGATCTCGCACGCACGCTGGAGCAGTTGGCGGCTGAGGGCCCCGGGCTGCTCTATGGCGGCGCGCTGGGCCGTGTGGTCGTGGATCATCTCGCTGCCGGCGGCGGCTGCCTGACGATCGAGGACCTCGAGGCCGCGCGTCCGGTGTGGTCCGAGCCGCTGGCGGTCACCTATCGTGGCCTGCGCCTGCATACGCTGATGCCGCCGTGCGAGGGCTTCCAGTTCCTGCTGACCCTGCGGCTGCTGGAGGATGTCGACCTGGCGCGCCTGGAGCGCAACGGCGTCGAGCATCTCGACGTGGTGTGGCGCGCCATCCGCATCGCCGCCGGTGTGCGCATCGCCCATAACCATCCGACGCCGGAGACGCTCGCCTGGCTGCTGGGCGACGAGCATGTCGCACAATTGCGCAGGCGGCTCCGTGACGGCCAACCGGTGGTGGGGCCGACCGAGCAGTGGACCGCGAGCGCCGATCCGGCCGCGGCCGAACCGGCGATGGCCGAGCATCACACGACCTCGTTCTCGATCGCCGACCGCGACGGCAACGTCGTGTGCGTGACGCAGAGCCTGGGCAGTCCGTTTGGCTCCGGCGTCATCGTGCCCGGCACCGGCGTGTGCCTGAACAACTTCCTGTACTGGGCCGACGTCAACCCGAAGAGCCCCAACCGCTCGGCGCCCGGCGGCGTCCTGCCGGTGTGCATGGCGCCCTCGATCGGCCTGCGCGACGACGGCAAGCCGGTGCTGGCGCTGGGCACGCCGGGCAGCTACGGCATCCTGCAGACGCAGGTCCAGGCGCTGGTGCAGTACCTCGACTACGGCCTGCCGCTGCAGGAGGCGATCGAGGCGCCGCGCACACGCCTGATGGACGGTCGCGCCGTGCATCCCGAGTCGCGGATCGACGACAAGACCCTGGCGGCGCTGCGCCAGCGCGGCCATGACGTCATGCCGCTGCCGGCCTGGCACATGCGGGTGGGCGGCATGCAGGCGATCGCCATCGACGCCAGCACCGGTGCCATGACCGGCGCCTGCGACCCGCGCCGCGACGGCTACGTCGCGTCGGCATGACGACCGTTCGCGGCGTGCGTCGCTCAAGGCCGCGGTGTCGTGCCATGACGTGGCGCGTCATTGCGCATTGCCCCTTTGCCTGCCCCTATGTGCGGCTGGCGCCCGGTTTCGGGCAAGCCGCCGAAGGAGGAGCAGATGCCTCGTGCGACGGGTCAGGCGACCGATGAAGTGCGTGCCGTCGGCCAGTCCCTGGTGGGTGCCTGGTCTCTTCTGGAGTGCGCGGAAATCATGCCGGACGGCTCCAAGCGTTTGCCGTTTGGCGACCACGCTAGGGGACAGGTGGTCTATACCGCCGACGGACGCATGTCCGCCCAGCTCGTTCGCGCCGATCGTGCCGCATTCGCCTCGGACGACTATCGCGGCGCGCCGGTCGACGTCCTTGCCGAGGCGTTTCAGCAGTATTTCGGATACTTCGGGAGCTACACGGTTGATGCCGGCGCTGGCACGGTGACTCATTTCATCGAGGGCGCCTCGTTTCCGAATCTCGAGAACGAGGCCCAGGTGCGGACGTTTCGCCTGGAAGAGGACCGCCTCATTCTCGAGGCGCCAACGCCCTGGGGCTTTATCCGCAATACCTGGATACGGGCAGCGACCCGCTAGCCAAGCGCCGCTGCAGCGGGCGATCGTCATCGACCACGCTATGACCGGCGCCTGCGATCCGCGTCGCGACGGCTACGTGGTGTCGACGTTGGGGCGGTGCGCCCTCGACTCACCGTAGCCTTCATGGTGAGCTTGTCGCGCCATTGCTTTTGCTCACCATGAAGCGGAACGAACGCCATGCCATCCTTCAAGACGATCCGCGCCCGGGCCGCCAAGCGCAAGGGCGGCGATCGCGCGCTCGTGGCGTTGCTGCCGCCGGCGCCGGACGCCAAGGTGCTGGCGCGGCTGAAGGATGACCGGGCGCTCGCCGAGATGACCAGGCGTATCTTCTCGGCCGGCTTCGTGTGGAGCGTGATCGAGAACAAGTGGCCGGGCTTCGAGGAGGCCTTCCTCGGCTTCGCGCCCAAGCGCTTGCTGTTTCAGTCCGAGGAATTCTGGCACGAGTTGACGCGCGATACGCGCATCGTGCGCAACGGCGCCAAGATCATGGCGGTGCGCGACAACGCGAAATTCGTGACCGAGCTCGCAGCCGAGCATGGCAGCTTTGGCAAGTTCGTGGCGGCCTGGCCGGCGACCGACCAGATCGGCCTGCTCGACCTGCTGGGCAAGCGCGGCGCCCGGTTGGGCGGCAACACCGGCCAGTATTTCCTGCGCTTCATCGGCAAGGACGGCTTCGTGCTGTCGCGCGACGTGGTGTTCTGCCTGCGCGATGCCGGCCTCGACATCGCCGAGACGCCGACCTCGAAGAAGGACCGGCGCAAGATCCAGGATCAGTTCAATGCCTGGGCCGAGGAGAGCGGCCTGCCGATGGTGCACATCTCGCGCATCTGCGCCATGTCGATCGGCCAGAACTACGACGCCGAGACCTTGCGCCGCCGCACGGGCGGGGAGGAGTGACCCTTCTCCCCACGAAGGTGGGGAGAAGGTGCCCGAAGGGCGGATGAGGGGCTTTCGCGGTCCTGATGCAGATCGCGATCGTGCCAGGAAAATTGCGCCGATCGAGCTGTCGCAAAGCCCCTCATCCGGCGCTACGCGCCACCTTCTCCCCGCCTTCGCGGGGAGAAGGGATCACTCCGCCTGCGCCACCGCCGCGGCCCGTTGCGGCGGCTGCGTCTCGCGCTCGACCATGTCCTGCAGGATGCGGCGGAACTGGGTGGGGCCGGCATCGAAGCTGGTCGGCAGCATGCGCCGTGTCGGGTCGCGGTCGATCACGATCTGCTGCGCCTCGATGATGTCCTTGTCCTCGGCGAAGGCGGCCTCGACGACGCTGTACATGCGATCGAGCTGCTGCGGGTCGATATCGCCGCTGCGTGCGCCGGTGGCGAAGAAATAACGCGACGTGCGCGCCGTTGTCGGCGTCACCGCCTGCTCATCGCAGCGCAGGAAGATCGGCGGCTCGGTCGGTGGCTTGAGCTGCAGGCGCTCGGCGGTGCCCGGCGCGTACCAGGCGGTGCGCATCAGGAAGATGCCGGGCACCAGGAAATCGTAGGCATTCCACATGTCGTAGGTTTCGCTGCGCACATAGCCGCGCACCTGGTTGCGCAGCCAGCGCTCGACGCGCACGCCGCGGTCGAGCCGGATGATGCGCGGCCGCTCGTCGGCCCATTGCGGCGAGCCGAGGCCCAGCGTCTTTTCGTGCGCGTAGCTGAGATGCGACAGGTCGAGCAGGTTGTCGTCGATGAGCTGGTAGTCGGCGGCATAATCCATCTGGCTCGCCTTCAGGCTGTAGCCGGGATCATTCAGCGCGATCGAGGGTGGGACCAGCGCCGGGTCGGCCTGCGCCGCGTCGCCCATCCACACCCAGATCCAGCTGCCGCTCTCGACGACGGGATAGCGCCGCACGGCGGCGCTCTGCGGGATCAGCGCCTGGCCGGGGATCTCGATGCAGCGGCCGTCGGGCGCGAACTTCAGGCCGTGATACATGCAGCGCAGGTCATCCTGCTCGACACGGCCCTTCGACAACGGCGCGAAGCGATGACAGCAGCGATCCTCGAACGCCACTGCCGTGCCGTCCTGCTTGCGGTAGAGCGCCAGCGGCTCGTTGATGATGCTGCGTGCGATGACCTTGCCGGCGTCCAGCTCATGCGACCAGCCGGCGACGTACCACGCGTTGCGGACCCACATCGCTTCCTCCCGGGCCGTCCTGAGCCCTGTCGTTAGGCGCACGCTAGGCCAACGTCCGGTCGGCCGGAACGGCGAAAACGGTCATTCCAGCCATAAAGGCCGGTTATGCGCCTCATGTCGGCAGAACGCGCTCCGCTTGCGGCTGCTTCCGTCCTCACCGGAACGGGTCACGGGATGGCGCAGATCCCGGCGAGGTCGCAAACGGGTCCCGTCCACCCGAGCCGGAGGAAGGGCGATTGCCATCGATCGACGCCTGGCAATACAGCATCTCCTCGCCGGCCGCATAGCTTCCACGCAGCTTGATGCTCGCCACAGGGCGGTCTCCGAAGGCGACGTCCATGGAATGGCTTCGCATGAACTGCTCGAGAAAGGCTCTGTCGATAGCGACGAACAACAACATGGTGTCACCCAGCTGGAAGCCCGTCATGTCGCCGTTGAAAGGCGATGCACCATCGAAGTTCACGGAGATGCGGTACCGCTTCCCTCGCTCGAGTGATTTCCAGTTGGAATGACCGAGCATCCAGTAGAGTCGGCGGTCGTCGTTGAAGCCGATCCTGACGATCGTACCGCGTTCGCCGATCCACAGCATGAAGCAGCCGTCCTTAAGAGATCGGTCCACGACGATCCGCCAGCCGTCGAGTTCCTTCCAGTCAATGGTGTCCTTGGCACGCACGGCCGGTGCCATGCCGAAGGCGAGCATGGCGCATGCCAGGACAGAAGCGAGCCGTCTCAAGGCAGTCCTCATCCATTCGAAACAAACAGCACAACCCCTCGTGCCGCGAATGCCCGCCGCCCTTCGGTCGGGTCAGCGGGCAAACTATATTCGCATACATTTTACGTAACTGCCAGCTGCAACAGCGATCGCCTACTCCACCGTGGGCTGGAGCATTCAAGCGCCGAGGCTGTCCAATGAGGAAGGAAGCTACGCCAGCCGCCTGGCGGCGCGCGCCAGGACCTGTCGGAACCAGGGGTGGCCGCGCTTGGCGTTGGCAGCGAGGCTCCAGTAGGCGTCGATGCTGAGCCGCTTGCGCGGATAGGCGAGCTCCACGATGCGCAGCGCGCGGACCTTCACCAGCTCCTGCGCCACCTTGCGCGGCACCAGCGCGATGCAATCGGCCCGCTCGACGATGGCGCCCAGCACCAGGAAGCTGGGGCCGGTGCACACCGGCGCCGTCTCCAAAACGGCGGTGGGCTGCAGCAGCAGGCGGATCTCCAGCGAGACGCGCGGGTTGCGCTGGAAGGCGGCATAGCGCGCCTTCTGGAACTGCTCGGGCGTGATGCGCGCGCCGATGGTCTTGTTGCTGGCGGCGGCGATGCAGACCATCTCGTCGCGCCACAGCGGCATCGATCCGACGCGCTTGCCCAATGTCTCGCCGAAACTGCGGGGCCCGATTAGGAAGTCAATGCGCGCCAGGTCCTCGCCGGTGCGCACGCCCATCTCGGTAAACTCCAGCACCACGCCGGGCGCCTCGGCGGCGCAGATCTCGGCCAGGACCGGCGCCACCATCAGGCTCACATAGTCGGCCGTGGTGATGACGATGTGCACCGCCTCGCGCGCCGGATCGAACGGGCGCGCCGGCGTCAGCAGCAGGTCGAGCTCGGCCAGCGCCCGATGCAGCGGCGCACTCAACGCCTCGGCGCGGCTGGTCAGCCCCGCCTCGCGCCCAGCCGAGACCAGCAGCGGATCGTCGAAGGCATCGCGCAGGTGGCGCAACGCCCGGCTGATCGCCGGCTGGGTCATGTTGAACGACCGCGCCGTGCGCGTGACGCTGCGGGTGCGCAACAGCTCGTGCAGGATCGGCAGCAGGTCGAGATTGACCCGGTGCAGGCGCGCCACCAGGTCGCGTTCGCTGTCGACACCCGGCGCCCGCTCGCCATCCGTCCGGCCGGCGCCGGTTCGCCGCCGTGTTGTCACCGCTGCGCCCATACCAAATCCCCGCATAACCAACAGTTATGCAGTCTTGCCGGGCGCGGCAGTCGGCGGAAGGTCTTTCTGCGGCAGGCGTCGACGGCGCAATCCGCCGGTCGGCGGCAGCATCCTGAGCGCCGGGCCTCGCTGGAGGAAGCCCGGCGCCGGTCGCTGGCAGTCCTAGATCTGTCCGGCCTTGCAGCGGGTCATGAAGCTGCTCAGCATCTCGCCGCTCAGGTCGCGCACGCGGGCGCGCTCCTCGCAGGTCGGCGGGCCACTGCTGGCGACCGGCGGCAGCGCCACCTGGCCGGCGCCGCAGCGCTTCATGAAGGCAGCCCGGTCCTCACCCGACAGCGTGTGGCGGCGGGCTTCCGCCTCGCAGCGCTGCATCACGTTTCCTTCCATCATCGGCGCGCTGCCGTTGGAACACCGTGTCAGGAAATCGGTGAGGGCGGAGCCCGCCAGCTTCTGCTGTTTGGCTTGCTGCGCGCAGGCCTGGACGGCGGTTGATGTCACCTGCTGGGCTTGTGCGACGGTGCCAAGGAACGCGGCCGTCACGATGACGGCAATACCGAACATTCGCATGATGTGCTTCTCCCCTCTTCGACAAAACAATCAGGCAAATGCTGCATCGATGATGCATGCAGCGGTGGCCCAGGTCAATCGGGTCAATGACAGACGGCACCACCGCGTGGTGTCACCGGCGCGGGATTCGAATGGAGCCTGCTGATATCGGTCCCGCCGTACGATAGTCGAACGTCGCTTGTGCCCGTCGCGCGATTCCGCCTTGTGCGACGACCGTCGCTTGCGTGCATGGACTCCGCCAGCGCCTCAGCCCATACTCATCTCATGCGTAAGTTGGCTTCGCGCATGCCTAAACCCGACGTTCGTTCGGCTTCAGGTGTGCGCGACAGGCGAGGACGCACCGAGAGCGCCTCGTCTCAAGCCGTCCCCAACAGTCCTCCCGAGGAGGAGGTGGATGTCGCCGTCAGCCTGCGCAACGTCAATCTGAACCTGCTGCCTGTCTTCCACGTCCTGGTCAACGAATCGAACCTGTCGCGCGCGGCCGACATCCTGGGCATGTCGCAGTCCGCCGTCAGCCACGCGCTCGCCAAGCTGCGCGTGCAGTTCAGGGATCCGCTGTTCGTGCGCTCCGGCAAGGGTGTCGAGCCGACAGCCCGGGCGCTCGAACTGAATGTCTCGATCGGGCAGGCGCTCGATCTCGTGCGTCGCGGCGTGCGATCCACCAGCGCGGCCAAGAGCCCGTTACTGGGGCCGCGTTTCCATTGCGGTGTGACCGACACGCTGGACGAAGGGCCGGTGTTCGTCTCCACGATCGTCGAAGCGTTGCGCATGGTCGCATCCGAAGCGTCGCCGGCGTTTTCCTATGTCGGCGATTCGGACTGGGGGAAGATGCTGCGGTTACGGCAGCTCGACATCGTGTTCGACCATGAAGCGGCGGGTGACAGCGACCTCGAGTCGATGCTGGTCGAGGCGCGCCATTTCAGCTGCTTCGTGCGACCGGAGAATCCCCTGGCCCAGGGCGAATTCACCCTCGAGCGCTATCTGGCCGCCACCCATGTGATCATGGATGCTCCGGATGCCAGTCCGCGGTCGATGTTGCGCGTCGCGCTGCACGCGGCGGGACTGCGTCGTATCATCGGCGCGCGGGTCCATACGCACTTCCACGCCGCGCTTGTCGCCAGCCAGAGCGATCATGTCGGCACCGGCAAATCGCGCGAGGTATCGTTTTACGCCAAGCAACTGGGGTTGTGCATTCTCAAGTGCCCGGTCGAGACGCCGCCGGCGCCGCTGTTCATGACCTGGCTGCGCCTGCGCACGAGCGATGAAGGCCATCGCCGCCTGCGCCAGAACTTCGTGCGCTTGTGGCGGGCGCCGCTCGTCTGACGGGAGGCTACGGCTCCCGATCCGGCAGGCGGGTGCGGAACAGGTCCAAGCCCTTCACCGGGATGGCGGATGCGTCGTCATCGCCCCGCAGGATCGCCTGCACGACGCGCAGCGCGGCCAGCAGTGTTGCGGCTTGAACCGGCTTCTGCAACAGCCCCAGCGCGGTCCCCCGGGCATGGCGTGCCGCATCGACACTGCCGGTGATGAACAGCGTCGGAATGCCGAATGCATCCCACAGACGCTGGGCCACGTACGGTCCGGTTCCGCCGTCTGCCAGCATGACATCGACCAGCGCCAGGTCGGGATGATGGCGCTGCGCCTTCGCCAGGGCCTGGCTCGCATGAATGGCTGTACCGACGACCGCGTGCCCGCCCGCCCGGAGCGCCTGTTCCATTTCGGCGGCGATGACGACGTCGTCCTCAACGACCAGCAACCTCATCGCCTGTCCTCGCGACGCCCGCGGCCTCTGTCGAACGATGATGCGGTGTGCGCCCGGCGCGAAATCCGCGTGACCGGCGACAGCCGCATCGTGCCGCGCGCCGCCCGGGCGCAACGCGCGCCCCGGACTGCGACCGTCATATGTCGCCTCAGAAACTCTGGAAGCGCTTTCATTCCGCTCTCGCAGGGAATATACGGAAGCAGGCGCGCGTCAGTTATTTCGATAAAGTCATGGACGGATTATGTCATGAAAATCGTTCATACAATGCGGGCGCGCGAGGCCTGTCCGTCGCATCCGGCCTCACAAGAGGCCGAGCAGAGCGCCACAAGATCGGCATAGGCACGGTCGCTCAGCCACCGCCGGCGCACGACGAACTCCTCGCGGAAGTAGCCGAGATGCGCCACGGGTCCGCCGAAGTAGCGCCAGGGGAAGCCCTGGAAAGGAGGAAGATCATGTGATCGGAAACCTTTCGCAGCGATCCAGCGGGTTCGACTCCCGCGCGGTAAAGGCGAACCGGCCAGCCGGAAGCGAGTTTTGCCTGGGCCTGGTAACAGAGCCCTTGAAGCGTAGACAGCGAGTGCTGAAGCCCAGTGGTAAGCCCCGAAATGACTCTAATCGCTGGAGCCTTCGCAGTCTTCGGTGCGGGGGCAGCATCGGCGCCACCGACATGGTGAGGCGGCGTCGGTCCGACCGGGGTCCTGGAGCTGGGCAAAGGCACGGGAAGGATCGTCAGGGAACCTGGGAGATCCCATATCCGTCCACACGACGGCGAGCCGGGGATTGGGACCACCGGCTGAGCAAAGGTCCAGGCCCGAGCGGTGCCTCCGACCGCGCGGGAGCGCTTCGGCGAGACACGAAGGTGGAGGTTGGTGTGGAGCCCGTGAGCGAAACCAATAAGCGAGCGGGTACGCGGAGCGGGAAGTCGTAGCGCCTTCATAGTACTGGCGACGTCGGGGAACCGGGCTCACCGGGACCCGATCGAGGGAAGGGAGGCGTCGCACATGGAGAACCATTGGCGGGAAACACGGAGGGGACACTGAGCCCTACGACCCTGTCCACGAAACGACAATGGATAGCCGAGCTGGCGAGGAGCAAGCGCGGCGTGGCGCTGAGCTCGTTGCATCACGTCATCGACCTGGAATGGATGACGGAGGCGTGGCGGCTGACGCGCAAGGACGGTGCGCCGGGCATCGACGGCATGACGAGAGCGGACTATGAGGCGAACCTGGAGGCCAACCTGCTGGACCTGCTGGAGCGCATCAAGTCGGGCCGCTATCGGGCGCCGCCGGTGCGACGGACGTACCTTCCGAAGGCGGACGGCACGCAGCGACCTCTGGGCATCCCAACCCTGGAAGACAAGGTGGCGCAGCGGGCGATCGTCATGATGCTGGAGGCGGTCTATGAGCAGGACTTTCTGCCGTGCTCGTACGGTTTCCGGCCGGGCCGCTCGGCCCATCAGGCCCTGCAGGACCTGCGGGATGCCTGCATGGACGGGCGGCTGCGCTGGGTGCTGGATGTCGATATACGCAAGTACTTCGACACGATCGCGCACGAGCACCTGCGTGCATTCCTCGACCGGCGAGTCACGGACGGTGTGATCCGTCGGATGATTGACAAGTGGCTGAAGGCAGGGGTCATGGAAGAGGGGCTCCTGCACCACACGACGAAGGGCTCCCCGCAAGGGGGTGTCGTCTCGCCGTTGCTGGCCAACATCTTCCTGCACCATGTGCTGGACGAATGGTACGCCGACGAGGTGAGGCCGCGCCTGCGCGGAAGGAGCACCTTGGTCCGGTTCGCCGATGACTTCGTGATGGCGTTCGAGGAAGTCCGAGACGCCGAACGAGTGTTGGCAGTGCTGGGCAAGCGCTTCGAGCGGTACGGGCTGATGCTCCACCCCGACAAGACGCGCTTCGTCGACTTCCGGCCTCGGCGGCCGGGCG
This sequence comes from Vineibacter sp., assembly GCA_035279205.1. GTDB lineage: Bacteria > Pseudomonadota > Alphaproteobacteria > Reyranellales > Reyranellaceae > Vineibacter. The sequence goes on along the minus strand of DATEIF010000187.1, from coordinate 5,523 downwards.
GGGACAACCACCCGGGCACGGGCGGCACGACGTTCGACTTTCTCGGCTTCACCCACGTGTGGGGTAGGTCGCGGAGGGGCTATGACGTGGTGCGGCAAGTGACGGCGAAAAGCCGCCTGGCGCGAGGGCTGGCTGCAGTGAGCGACTGGTGTCGGCGTCACCGGCACCTGCCGATCTCGCAGCAGCACCGCCATCTGACTGCGATGGCGCGAGGCCACTATGCCTACTACGGCATGTCGGGCAACATTCGACGTGTGCGGTGCTACGGGCAGGAGCTCGAGCGGATCTGGACGACATGGCTGTCGCGGCGGGACAACGAAGGGTCGTTCCGCTGGAGCCAGATGAAGGCGCTCCTTCAGCGGCTTCCACTCCCCAGACCCAGCATCATTCATCGCTACGCCTTCCTGAGCGAAACTCCAGTGTGAAGAACCGGATGCTAGAAATCGGCACGTCCGGGTCTGTGGGGGGTGAGGGTGGTAACATCCTCACCTACCCGGCGACGTGAGCCCGAGCCGCAGGAACACCATCAGCACCTCGGGCCAACGTCCCGCTGGCGCAGGCCCTGCTGAAGGTTGGGCAGCTTCGTCAGCCTGCGTGTCCCTGTGTGCGTTCATCGTGTGTGCTCATCCTCGACCCGTGACGTCTCATGCCCGCAACGGGGATCGACCGCAAGGCAACGCGGTTCACGGCTCAGCAGCGAAGATGACAAGAGCTTTACAGGGTGCGGCGTCGGCCGCGTGGACACCGGCGATGCCGTCATAACCAGCCGTTATGTGCCGCATGACCGCTTTCATCGTTCCGGCGGTCGCGGCGCTTGACTAGGGTGAGCCGGCGCTGAAGCGACAACGAGTCCCGGGAGGAACCATGGCGGCGCGGACGGGCGAGCAATTCCTGCGCGGCCTCAAGGACGGCCGCGACGTGTGGGTCGGCGGCGACAAGATCACGTCCATCGCCGATCATCCGGCGCTGGCGGGCGCGGCGCGGGCGCTGGCCGAGGTCTTCGACCTGCAGCACCAGGCGGCCGACGTCTGCCTGATGCCCGATCCCGAGACCGGGGAGAAGATCAACGTCAGCCACATGATCCCGCGCTCGCGTGAGGACCTGCAGCGGCGCCACCGGGGGCTGGAACGGATCGCGGAGTACTCGGTCGGCCTGATGGGCCGCACGCCCGACTACATGAACGTCACCTATGCCGGCTTCGCCGGCCGCTGCGATGAATGGGCCATCAACGGCAACGAGCGCGGCGCCGACAACCTGGTGAACTACCAGAAGAAACTGGCGCGCGAGGACATCTCGCTGACCCACACCATCGTGCATGCCACCGTCGACGTGGCCAAGGGCAAGTACCCGACCGGCTTCGATCCGGTGCAACTGCACAAGGTCGAGGAGACCCGGCACGGCATCATCGTGCGCGGCTCGCGCGTGCTCGCCACCCTGGCGCCGTTCGCCGACGAGCTCGCGGTCTATCCCGGCGCGCCCATGCCCAACGCCGCCGACGTGCACGCGCTGTCGTTCTGCATCCCCATGGACACGCCGGGGCTGACCTTCATCTGCCGCGACAGCGTGGCGGTGAACACCAACCGCTTCGAGCATCCGCTGTCGAGCCGGTTCGACGAACAGGATGCCTTCGTGATTTTCGACAATGTCGAGGTGCCGCGCGAGCGGCTGTTCATCGACGCCAATCTCGAGGTCTACAACACGGTGATGAAGTCGAGCTGGTGGGCCAACATCATGCAGCAGACCATGATCCGCGCCCAGACCAAGCTCGAGTTCGCCTGGGCGCTGGCGTCCCGCATGGCCGAGGCCATCAACGCCAACCAGCCGCAGACCCAGCAGATGCTGGGCGAGATCGCGATGTTCGCCGAGTTCGCGCGCACGGCGGTCTATGCCGGCGAGCAGGGTGCGCGCGAGTACGGCAACGGCCTGTGGTGCTGCGATGTGCGGCCGCTGGTGGCGCTGCGCGCCGCACTGCCGACCTGGTTCCCGCGGGTCAATGAGATCATCCGCCAGATCGGGGCCCACAATCTGCTCACCACCCCGGCGCGCGCGGCGCTGGCCGATCCGCAACTGCGGCCGCTGATCGACCAATACCTTACTGGCGTTGGGGTTGATGCCGAGCAGCGCAGCCGGCTATTCCGCCTGGCCTGGGACTTTGCCGCCACGGCGCTCGGCAGCCGCAACGAGCAGTACGAGCGCTTCTATCTCGGCTCGGTCGGGCGCAACCTGACCATGGCGCAGACCCTGCTCGACCGCAGCCGGGGCAACCGCCTGGTCGACCGGTTCCTGACCGAACCCCTGGAGGCATAACAGCCTTGCGGCCGATCGGGACGACGCGCTTTTTATGGTGTTTGGGGTATGATGCAGCCCGAAAAAGGACCGCGGCACAGACCGTCGTCCGGCAGGGAAGAGGATGCCATGGACAAAGCCAAGCCAGCCGCGGCGCCGGTGACACCGCGCGGGATCAATCACCTGGTGCTCAATGTGCGCGACCTCGATGAGTCGCACCAATTCTGGACCGAGGTCGTGGGCTTCAAGCAGGTCGGCGAGTTGAAGCCGACGCCGCAGCGTCCCAACCCGGCGCGCATGCGCTTCTACAGCGGTGACCGCGGCGGCCAGACGCATCATCACGATATCGCGCTGGTCGAAAAGCGCGATCTGCCCGAGCCACCCAAGGACTGGAGCATGTATGGCGGCGCGCCGCTGGCGGTGAACCACATCGCCATCACCTTGCCCGACCGTGAGTCCTGGCTGCAGCACCTGGAATATCTCCAGGGCCGTGGCGTGAAGTTCGACCGCCGCGTCGACCACGGCATGACGCACAGCGTCTATATCCACGACCCCAACGGCTACGGCGTCGAGCTGCTCTACGAGCTGCCGGCCGAGGTCTGGTCGGGCGATATCGACGCCGCCCTGAACTTTGCCCGTATCCTGCCGACCGAAGGCGCCGAGGCGCTGGTCGATGAGGCCGAGAAGAACCCGGTGTTCAAGCGGCCGGAAACCGTTACGTCGTAGTCTTACGGTCGTCCTGAGCGTAGCGAAGGACCTTGCGGTCGTTCGTTCAGTCCTTGCGCTGAACGGTCCACCGCAAGGTCCTTCTCTACGCTCAGGACGACGAGATCTTCCTCTCCAAACGAGCATCACCATGGCCAAGCGCAAGAGCATCGAGATCCCTGGCTTCAAGCATCAGAATCCGATCCCCGTCGCCAGCCGGATCGGCAACATCCTGATGTCGAGCGTCACCAGCGGCGTCGATCCCGGCACCCGCAACCTGCCGCCGGAACTCGCCAAGCAGATCACCAACCTGTTCAGCCACATCAAGGCCACGGTCGAGGCGGCCGGCGGCAGCCCCGACGACATCATCAAGATCACGTTCTGGGTGAAGGACCCGGCCACCGGACGCGGCGCGATCAACAGCGAGTGGGAGAAGATGTTCCCCGATCCCGCCTCGCGGCCGGCCCGCCATACGCTGGCCATGGCTGGCGACGGCCCGTCCCAGATCACCTGCGATTTCGTCGCGGTGTTCGGGTAGTAGCCCCTGGGAGCGCGGGCCTCCGGCCCGCTCATGTCAGGCGAAAGCAAAGCTCTCGCCTCGATGCGGGCGGGACGCCCGCGCTCCCAGGTGGCGTCCACGGGCGCGATCCACTAACATCGGCGCGCGCTGTGGAGGCCACCATGGGACACGACAGGATCGAGATCGCCTATGGCCGGGGCGCCCTGCCGATCACGTTGTCGGCGGACATCCAGCCGACAGTCATCCGCAAGGCCGTGCTGCCCAAGCTGCCGGACGCGCATGCCGCGATCCGGCAAGTTCTCGACCATCCCATCGATGCCAGGCCGTTGCGCGATCTCGCCCAGGGCCGGCGCAGCGCCTGCATCCTGATCTGCGACATCACGCGGCCGGTGCCCAACCGCCTTTTCCTGCGGCCGATGATCGAGACGCTGGTGCAAGGCGGCATCCCGCTCGACCGCATCAGCGTGCTGGTGGCGACCGGCCTGCACCGCCCCAATCTCGGCGATGAGCTGGCGGAGCTGGTGGGCGATCCCTGGGTGCTGGAGCACGTGCGGGTCGAGAACCACTACGCGCGCAACACCCAGGACCAGGTCGATTTCGGCGTCACCGCCACGCGCGGCACGCCGGTGCGGTTGAACCGGCTGTTCGTCGAGGCCGATCTGCGCATCGCCACCGGCCTGGTCGAGCCGCATTTCATGGCCGGCTGGTCGGGCGGCCGCAAGGTCGTGGCGCCTGGCGTCGCCGGTCACGAGACCATCCGTACCTTCCACTCGGCGCGCTTCATGGAGGATCCGCTGGCGGTGCAGTGCAATCTCGCCGGCAATCCCCTGCACGAGGAGCAGCTCGAGATCGTGCGCATGCTGGGCGAGATCTACGCGCTCAACACCGTGATCGACGACGACCGCGACCTGGTGCACGTCACCTTCGGCGAGATCATCGCCTCGCACCTGGCGGCGGTCGACTTCATCCAGGACGCCACGCGCATCCCCGTCGGGCGCAAATTCAAGACCATCGTGACATCGTCGGCGGGCTATCCGCTCGACAAGACCTACTACCAGACCATCAAGGGCATGGTGACGCCGCTCGATATCCTCGAGCCCGGCGGCACCCTGATCATCGCCTCGCAGTGCTCCGAGGGCTTCGGCTCGCCCGAGTTCCGCGAGGCGCAGGCGAAGCTGGTCGAGCTCGGCCCGACGCGGTTCCTGGCGACCTTGACCGCGAAGTCGCTGGCCGAGATCGACGAGTGGCAGACCGAGATGCAGCTGAAGTCAATGCGGCTGGGCCGCGTGCAGCTCTACACCGAGGGGCTGGACGCCGAGGAGCGGCGCATCACCGGCGTCGAGCATATCGCCTCGCTCGACGCGGCGATCGCCCAGAGCGTCGCGCGCCATGATGATCCGGCCGTGGCGATCATCCCGGAAGGCCCTTACGTCATTCCCGTGCACAGGTCCTGAGCATGGACGTTGCCTGTCATCCCGAGCGCAGCGAGGGATCTCCCGCGCAAGACGCACCATGCGCCATTCGCAGGAGATCCCTCGCTGCGCTCGGGATGACAAAGCAGGACGTTCCGCGGTGACGCGCACCATTCATCTTGATGCGGTCGGCGGTGTCGCCGGCGACATGTTTGTTGCCGCGCTGCTGGACGCGCAGCCGGACCTGCGGGCGCGCGTGATGGCGGATGCAGCCGCCGTGCTGCCGCTCGAGGCAGGACAGCCGGAATTGGTGGAAACCAGCAGTGGCGCGCTGCGAGCGCTTCATTTCGGCCTGAACGCTCAGCCGGCTGATCACGGTCATCATCATCACCACGCCGATGGCGAGGCGCACAGCCATCGCCATGCCGGCGATGCCGGCAGCTTCCGCGACATGGTGGGGCGCATCCGTGCTGCGTCGCTGCACGCCGGCACCGCCGATCATGCCGTGGCGATCCTCACCGTGCTGGCCGAGGCCGAGGCGGCGATTCACCGCGTGCCGGTTGACGAGGTGCATTTCCACGAGATCGCGGACTGGGATTC
>DATEIF010000186.1:0-3012 GCA_035279205.1 Vineibacter sp. | reverse complement strand
CTGGAACCAGTTGCAGGGCATGCGCTCCGGACCGCCCGATCCGATGCTGCTGCCGTCGGTGACGATCCTGTGCGTCTCGCCGAGATCCTCCAGCATATCGTAACGCGGCAACGCGGGCTTGCGGTCGAGAGGGCCCATATAAGCGAAGACCAGTCCGTAACGCTCTTCCACCGGGTAAGACGGCTGGCGGACATGGTCGCGATTGAGTCCGCCCTTGGGCTCGCAGGGCTGCTCCAGGCAGCGGCCGTCGGTGTCGAACAGCCAGCCATGGTAGCAGCAGCGGATGCCGCGCTCCTCGACCTTGCCATAGAGCAGCGTCGTGCCGCGGTGGGCACAGCGGGGATGCATCAGGCCGAATCGCCCCGACGGAGTCCGGAACAGGATGAGGTCCTCGCCCAGCGCGCGGATCTGCAGCGGAAGATCGCCAACTTCGGTGGCAAGCGCCACGGGCTGCCAGTAGCGTCGCAGCAGTTCGCCGCCGGGTGTGCCCCTGCCCACCGAGACCAGGTTTGGATCGAACGAAGGCGGCGGCAGATCGTAGGCGGTCCGGACCTTGCTCGTGGTCTCCATGCGCGTCCTCCTCTTCCTTCTTCCTTGCATGGAAGATGGCCGGTAGCGCCATCGTCAAGTCCGGCGACTGCAACGCAAGCTTCATCGAGGGTGAAGCGTCAGCCCGCCAGCGCCAAGGGGGCGATGAAGCGGCTCATTTCGGCGAGCACATACGCCGGCTGTTGAAGGTGCGGGCTGTGGCCGCAATCCGGCACCAATCGCGTCTCGCAGTAGCCGCCGACCTTGCCGGCGATGATGCCGAGTTGCAGTTCGGTGCCGTATTCGTCTTCCTCACCCTGGATGGCCTGTGTCGGCACCTGCACACCGGGCAGTCGACCGCTCGCATCCATGGGCTCGAACCCGGGCGCGGCCCAGGCGTCGGCCCAGAGATGGAAGGCGCGGTCGACGTTGTCGCCATGGTACTTCGCCAGCCGCTGGCGCAGGTCGCCGGAGGCGAAGGCGGCCTGGGCCTCCACGATTCTCTCGACACAGATCGGCTCGTTGATCGCGTGGGCGGCCAGCGTGGCGACGGCGCGCAATGGCTCGGGATCGGCGGCGGCGTAGTTGAGGGCGATGGTGCCGCCGTCGCTGTGGCCCACCAGCACGCAGTCCTCAATGCCGGTCGCGGCCAGCAGCCTGGGCAAAACGACGTCGGCCTCGATCTCCATGTAACGGACGCCGGGATCGGAGGGCCAGGGGCTGGATTTTCCGTAGGCCGTGCGATCGTAAATCAGGCCGGGACACATCGTGGCGTCGCAAAGCTTCTGCGGGAAGTCGCGCCACATCTCGATGCAGCCCAGCCCCTCGTGCAGGAAGACAAGCGTCGTGCGGTCGAGTCCGTCGTTGCGTCGCGGTGCCAGCCGGCGCACGCGCAACGTCCGGTCGCCGAGGTCAATAAAGGTGTCGTTGCTCACGCGTCAGATGTAGCCGGGACGCGTCTTCGAGAGAAGGTGCCGATGGTGGCTGGCAAGACGGTGAGGAACAGCACCGGCGCCAGCAACATGCCACCCACGACCACGATGGCGAGGGGCCGTTGCACCTGGCTGCCGATGGCGGTCGAGAAGGCGGCGGGCAGGAGGCCGACGCAGGCCGCCACGCAAGTCATCAGCACCGGGCGCATCTGCAATGCGCAGGTTTGTCTGACGGCCTCCCAGTGCTCGACGCCAGCGGCGGTCAGGCGGTTGAAGCAGCCGACCACCATGATCCCGTTCATGGCGGCGATGCCGAACAGGGCGACGAAGCCGATGGCGGCGGAGATGCTGAACGGCATGCCGGCCAGCCACAGCGACAGGATGCCGCCGATCAGGGCCATGGGAATGGCGCTGCCGGCCAGCAGCGTGTCGGCGAGTGATCCGAAGTTGACGTAAAGCAGCAGGAGGATGAGCGCGATGGCGATCGGCACGGCGATGGCCAACCGATCGATGGCCTTCTGGAAATTCTCGAAGTCGCCGGCCCATTCGAGCCGGTAACCGCTCGGCAGCGGCACTTCCCGGGCGACGCGCTCCTGCGCCTCCAGCACGGCCGAACCGAGATCGCGCCCGCGGACGCTGAACTTCACCGGCACGAAGCGCTCCTGCTGCTCGCGGTAGATATAGAAGGCACCCGACGCCAATCCGATCTCCGCCACCTCGGCCAACGGTACCTGCGTGACGCCGCCGTCGCCCTGCGCGCCGATGGTGAGCCGATGCAGCGATTCCATGTTCTGGCGATATTGCGGCGCCAGCCGCACCTTCATGGGGAAGTGCCGATCGCTGCCCATCTCGTAGAGATCGCCGGCCGCTTGTCCGCCGACCGCTGCCTGGATGGTCGCGTTGATGTCGCCGGGCGAGAGGCCGTAGCGCGCCGCCCGGTCGCGATCGATATCGATGCGGATGGTCGGCTGTCCGAGAAGAGGCGGCACGGCGATGTCGGTGATGCCGGGGACTTTCTCCAGCACTTTCCGGATCTCCACCGAAAGCGTGTGCAGCCGGTCGAGGTCGGTGCCGATGATCTTGATCGCATTCTCGGCATCGATGCCGGACGCGGCTTCCTGGACGTTGTCCTGGATATATTGCGAAAAGGCATAATTCACGCCCGGCACGGCTTTCCGCAAGGCGTCGGACATCTGGGCGATCAGCGTTTCCTTGTCGAGGCCCTTGCGCCATTGCTCCATTGGCTTCAGCGGCACGAAGAACTCGCCGTTGGAGAAGCCATCTGGATCGGTGCCGTCGTCGGGGCGGCCGTTCTGGGAAACCACCGTCACGACCTCGGGGAAGCTTTTCATCACGGCGCGCATCTTGTTGACGTAGACGTTGCCTTCCTCGAGCGACACCGAGGCCGGCATGGTGGCGCGCATCCAGATGTTTCCTTCCTCGAGCTTGGGCAGGAACTCGAGCCCGACCGAGCTCGCGGCCAGCGCCGCGATGCCGACCAGCGCGCCGCCGCCGGCCAGCGTGACGCCGCGCCGGGCGAGGACGGCGTCCA
>DATEIF010000185.1:0-3595 GCA_035279205.1 Vineibacter sp. | reverse complement strand
CGACGCGTCATTCTGGACCTCGGCGCGGTCGAATTCATGGACTCCTCCGGCCTTGGCGCCATCGTGGCGCTGCTCAAGCGGATCGGCCGCGATGGCGATTTGGTGCTGGCGGGAACACGTCCGGCCGTGCGCAAGCTGCTGCAGATCACGCGTATCGACCGCATCCTGACCCAGCATGCGACAGTGGACGAGGCGGCGCGCGCGCTGGGCGCGGGCTCGCCCGCCGCATGAGCGCCGCGCCGTCACCGCTGCCCGAGGATATCAAACTGCGGCTCAACATTCGCAGCGACATCGGACAGGCTCAATCGGCGCTGGCCGACCTGCGGACGCTGCTTCTGGAGCTGCTCGGCGACGACCGCGGCGAGCCGTTCGCGCTTGCCTGCAGCGAGGCGGTCAACAACGCCATTCTTCACGCCCACCAGGGAAATGCGGCCCTGACAGTCGAGGTCGAGGTCAAGGCCAGTGCCGCGCGTGTCGACGTGAGCGTGTGCGACGCTGGCCCGCCCTTCGATCTGGGCGCCCGTATCGCCGCGCAGGCCGATACACCCTATGCCGGGCTCGACACCGACACGCTGCCCGAAAGCGGGCTGGGCCTGTTCCTCATCAAGCAGGGCAGCGACGAGACGCACTACGAGCGGGTCGGCGATCGCAACCGCCTGCTCCTGGTTCGCTATCGAGGGCCCTGAATTCGACCGCCGCCTGACAACCCCGGGGCGCGTTCGCGCTACTGGCCGATCTCGAGCAGCGGACCCTGGCGAACATAGGCAACGGCCAACAGAATCCGCGCCGCGTCGTGCGGTGACAGCGCATCACCGGCCTCGGCGGTGATGCCGCTGCCGCCCGGACTGCGGGCCGCCAGAGGCTGCGGCAGGGACGCTGTGTCGAACAGCGCCCACCACATCGCCACCGTTCCCGGCGCAATGTCCTTGGCATCGTCGGCGGCGGCGCGCATGGCCCGCCATGAGAGCCGGCTGGCGACCCCATCCGGCGGAAAGACTGTCGCGAGCAATGCCAATCCCTCCTCCAGCCGCCGCTGTTGTTGTGCCGATCCGCCGATCACGACCCGGCCATCGTCCATGAACACGCCGCGCAGGTCGATGTAGCTGCGTGCCGCCGGCATTTCCCGGCCCACGATCGCCGCCGCGCGGGCCGCGAATTGGCGATGACCGGGCGCCAGTCCCGTCAATGCCGCCGCGCGCAAGGCGCGCGCTGCCACCCGCGGTGGCGCCAGGGCCGTGCCGGACACATCGCCCGACAAGGCAAGACGTGTCGCGGCAACCAGCGCCACGGCCCCCTCGATCCCGTCCGTCCAGGCGCCGGACGCGCGCGCCAGGGCATCGCCGTCCGCGGGTGCGGCCAGCCGCGCATCGCAGACCAGGTTGCCGTGCAGGCAGGCGGCCGCCCCCAGCAACACCGCTTCAGCCGGCGCATCGCCACGCGCCAGCCGCCGGCTGGCGGCCGCCACCCAGGCGTCGAGCGCGGGCATTTGGGCGCTGCCCATGGCCCGCCGCTGCGGCGGGTTGGCGGCAAAGGCGCGCGACTTCAGCCAGTAGGTTCCCAGCGGATCGGCCTGCCGGCTGAAGTCGATGGCTTCCATCGAGACGATCACCGCCATGGCCAGGGCCAGGCCGACCAGGAACGCGATCTTGCTGCGCGCGGTGATCCAGCCGGACGGTCTTCGCACGTCGCTCATGTCGTCCCTTCCCCCACCGGACGCCACAGCGCGGCGCGGACGATGCTCATCATCATCATGATGCAGAACGTGCCCCAGAACACGTTCACGATGTAGCCGGAGACATCGGTGCGCCAGCCCAGCACGAAGATGGCGATGGTCGCCCAGGCAATGGCCAGCACCGTCAGGACGATGACGAGGATCTGCCATTTGACGAGATGGAGGAACCGGCCGATCTGGCGCTCCTTGGGCGTGATCGGGAACTTGATGGGCTCGCCCCGCAGAACGGTCCATATCGCCCGAAGGCCGTAGGGGAAGAACGCCATATGGAAGCTGCTGCCGCGGCCGTTGGAAACGCCCCAGGCCCCGATCAGCACCGCAAGCTCATAGGCGAAGATGTAGGGAATGAAATGGGCGAAGAATTCCAGGGAGAAGGCCGTCACCGGCGGAATGCCGGTAAACAGGTAGATGATGGGTGCCAGCAGGAAGGCCGGCATCCACAGGCAGGACAGCCACGACCAGATCGTCATCAGATACATCAGCTTCTGCGACAGGGTCAGCTTGTAGTTCAGCAGCGGGTTGTCGTTCACCGTGATGTCGATCGTTCCGGCCCCGTACTTGAAGCGCTGGATCAGCCAGCTCTGCATGTCCTGCGGCGACAGCATCTTGGAGAGGATCTCCGGGTGGAAGACGCTGCGCCACGGACGCACCGGATCGCCTTGCAGGACGATGGAGGTGTAGATGTCCTCCGAGACGTGGAACTTGTAGGGCGTGACCTGCGTCTCCAGCGCCATCTCGCGCCGCATCGCCGACCCCAGGGTCTCGCGGCTCTCGGCGTCGTCGATCTCGGCGATGACGGGGGTGACGCGCCGCTCGACGGCGGCGGCGTAGGCCCGCAGGGAGGCCTGCAGCACGGCCTCGCGACGATGGATCGAGCCGGCGCCGCAGCAGAATGAAGCACTGGCGCCGTTCCGCCGGCGCAGAAGCACGTCGTAGAAAAAGACGGGGCTGTTGTCGAAGGGATCCTCGCCCACCCGTACCGGTCCGAAGAGGCGCTGGAAGGCACGCGCCGCCCACCGCGCCGGCTTGCCCAGCCCCACGACGCGTCCGCGGCGTTCCCACGCATCTTCCAGCGACTCGCCCTCGGGCAGGTCGAAGAACCACTGGGGTGTCTGCACCCAGGCGATGTCCGGGTCGCGGAAGTAGCCCAGCGTGCGCTCGACGAACTGCGGAAAGATGCGAGTGTCGGCATCGCAGATGATGACGAAATCGCCGGACGTATGGTCGAGCGCATTGCGCAGGTTGCCGGCCTTGAAGCCCTCGCCGCTCGAGCGGGTGAGATAGCCGCAGCCCTCCGCCTCCGCGACCTGGCGCATCTCGGGGCGCCGGCCGTCATCGAGGCAGTACACGGCGATGTCGACGTGCGGCGGTGAGACGAGGGACCTTGCAGCCTGCAGGCTCAGGCGAACCAGCTCGGGATCCTCGCTGTAGGTAGTGATGTAGACGTCAACCTTGACGGGCCGATCTTCGGCGTCCGGATCGCACTGACGGGCCGACGTCGGTGGCGGCTGCCACGGCGTGTCGCTGATCTGCCACATGTTGAACATCAGCAGCAGCAGGCCGATGAAGGACAGGGTCTCGGCAAGCGCCAGGGGAATCGCGAACCACAGCGCCTCCATGTTGAGGCTCGCCGTCCAGCGCCAGTAGAAATACCACAGGCCGATACCGAGGCTCATGCTCGCCATGACCTGCCACAGCGTCTCGCGCCACTTGACGTGCGGCGACGGCGGCAGGGGACGGCGCTTCTCGAAGCGCGTGAAATACCAGTCACGCGCCGGCGTATCGGACGATCCGGCGGCCAAGGTCATCGGTCAGTTCCTGGTACCGAGCTTGTCGATCTCTTCCAGCAAGGCGCCGGCCGCG
>DATEIF010000184.1:0-2887 GCA_035279205.1 Vineibacter sp. | reverse complement strand
AGATTTCCTCGTCTGCGACCCTTCGCAGGCGGTAAGGCGACCGGAGCGATCTATAGCGGGACCTCCGGAAGCGGTAAAGAGTTCGGAACCAATGATGGCCAAATTGCCAAATTCGAGCGGTGCGTGAAGACAGAGAACGATCCTTCGGCCGCTCCCGCCGCCGTCCCTCCCGATCTTGCTGCGACCTATCGGCCGGCCGATCGCTATGCCTTCCTGCAGGCAGGCGGCGCCCGTTTGCGCTACGCGTGGTGGAACGCGCTCAGGGCACCTCGCGGCACGGTGCTGATCCTGCCCGGCCGTGTCGAATTCATCGAAAAATATGCGACCGAGGTGGTCGGCGACCTGCTTGCCCGCGGGTTCGCCGTCGTTGCTCTCGATTGGCGTGGCCAGGGCCTGTCAGATCGACCGCTACCCGATCACGACAAGGGCCATATCGATCATTTCGAGACCTATCTTGCCGACCTGCGTCTGTTCCTGGACACCATCGTGACGCCGCTGGCGCCACGGCCGATCCTGGCACTCTGCCATTCAATGGGAGGGCACCTCTTTCTCCGCTCTCTCGCTTTGTACGGAAGCGCTCCCATTGCCGCCGGCGTGGTGACTGCGCCCATGACCGGTCTGACCCAGGAGGCCCTGCTGCGGACCGTGCTGGGTCTGACGCCGCCGCTGCCGTCGATCGACAGGTGTTACCTCTTCGGGACCGGCGCCTTCAATCCAGCCCGGTACCCGTTCAGGAACAATGTTCTGACCCACGACGAGCGGCGGTTTCACTTCACGGCGCAATGGTTTGCCGCCGACCCGCGCCTGTCATTGGGCGGCCCGACTCTCGGTTGGAGCCGCCAGGCGCTCCGTTCCATGGCCGCTGGGCTGGCCCCCGGGGCATTGGAGGGCATCGACTTGCCTCTGCTGCTGGTGAGCGCGGCGGCCGACACGCTGGTGAATCCGGCAAGCCACGGGCCGGTGGTGGCGCGCCTGCGCTACGGCAAGCTCGCGACCATCGCCGGTGCACGGCACGAAGTGATGATGGAGACCGACGCAATGCGTGCCGCGTTCTGGACGGCTTTCGACCGGTTCGCACAAAAGACCTGCAGCGCTTCATGACCCTCGTCCAGATGCTGGTCATCGCCGGCGCCTTCCTCGTTGCCGGCGTCGCCAAGGGCGCCCTGGGCATGGGCCTGCCACTGGTTGCCATCGGGCTGATGAGCTTCGTGGTACCGCTTCAGGACGCGCTTGCCCTGATGGTCCTGCCGACCCTGTTCACCAATGTCTGGCAAGCCATCTATGGTGGCCAGTTCGCCCCATTGATGCGGCGCTTCTGGGCGATGACCGTGGCCGCCGTCGTTGGCGTGTTCATCGTCGCGATCGTCTTCGGCGACCTCGGCGCGCCGCACGCCTCGGGCTGGGTCGGTGCGATCCTGATCGTCTATTCCCTGCTCGCGCTCGCAGCATGGCGCCCGAAGATCCCTCGGGCGATCGAACGCTGGGCCAATCCGTTGATTGGGCTAGTGAGCGGCGCCGTCGTCGGCTTCACCGGCGTCGCTGCCGTCCCTTTCCTGCCGTACATGCAGTCGATCGATATCGATCGGCACGGCCTGGTGCAGGCGTTGGGCATCCAGTTCCTGTTCATGACCGGCGCCCTGGCCCTGGCGTTGGCCTGGCAGGGCGCCTTTCACCTCGGCAATACGATCGGCGCCCTGGCAGCCCTCGCGCCGACCATGGCCGGCGTCTGGCTTGGCCAGAAGGTCCGGCATTCGCTCTCGCCTGAGATGTTCCGCCGCGCCTTCCTGGTAGGCATGCTGGCGATCGGCCTGCACATGGCGCATGCCTTGCTGTAGAAGGACGTTATGCCCCTGCCCAGCCAGAAAATAACGATCTGTGGCATTCCCGAGCTGTCGCAGCACGCGTCGATCGGCGTCAGCCATGTTCTCTCGATCATCGACACTCACGAGCCGAAGCCGGAGGCGCTCGACGACTACCTCGAGATCAATCATCTGCTGCTGCGCTTTGACGACGTGGTGGCGGAATATCCCGGCTTCGAGGCCTGCACGCCGGACCATGTCCGGCAGCTACTCGACTTCGGCGAGCAAGTGCATGCGGCCCAAGACAGCCATGTGCTGATCCACTGCCACGCCGGCATCTCGCGCTCCACCGCGGCGGCAGCGATCCTGATGGCACAGCACGCGCCGGGGCAGGAGGAGGAGGCGTTCCTCCGGATCCTCGATTTGCGCAAGCACGCCTGGCCCAACACACGGATGGTGGAGTTCGCCGACCAGCTGCTGAAGCGTGATGGCGCCCTGATGAAAGGGCTCGTCGTTTATCGACGAGCCCTCCTCCAGTCCAAACCTCATTTGAGCGAAATCATCCGCAACATCGGCCGGGGACACGAACTGCCGGCCTGAGCTGCGACGCGTGAACCGGTGGAACACCAGCGTACGCACCTCGATGCTTTCGCGCGGCGGCGCATCGGCAGGTGTCGTCGGGTCGACGAAGGCGCTGTGCGGCGTGAAGCGTGCCGGCACAGCGGTCGAGGTGTCGGAGCATTTCAGCAGCAGCGCCTCGTCGGTGCGCATCCGGGGCACGTAGTACCAGCGGTGTGAGGGATCGTAGGTCACCGAGTAGGTTTCGCCGACGCGATGCGGGTAGACGAGATCGGACGGCACCAGCTGATCGAAGCTCACGCTCGTTGCATCACAGACTGCCAATGGCGAGTCGAGCAGCGGCCCCCGGATCGGCCGCCAGACATTGATCACCTGCACGCGTCCCTTCAGAAGCTCGTCCGCCTCATCGGGCAGAAGGTCGCGGACCCGCTGCGGACCCGACCGCGCCGTGTGATCGATATGCACGCGCTGCACCGGCTGGCGCGGGCCGCCGCTACGGTCTTCGACGC
>DATEIF010000183.1:0-4147 GCA_035279205.1 Vineibacter sp. | reverse complement strand
ATTTCCTCGAGCCGGTCGAAGGCGAACGGCGCCCCGCCAGCAACCGGCCAGCGCAGCTCTGGCGGGTGAAGCCAGGCCATCGGACAGTGTTCTTCGACCGCACGATCTGATCCGAAGCAGGCAGTTGGGAACGCCGATCTCTGAGATGCGGCGTTCGCTGTCGTCCTGAGCGCAGCGAAGGACCTGCCATGCCGCCGCTCTGCACGAACGGACCTCACCGAGGCACGTGCGTCATCTCTCATTCCGTACAAAGGACGTCCGGGAAGGCTACGCGCGCATCGACTCGGCGATGGCGGCCCGCAGCCGCGCGCTGTCAGCTGGTTTGAACATGAACGGCAGGCCGCTGTCCTTGATGCGCGTCAGTGTTTCGGGCGTGACTTCGCCGGTCAGCAGCAGGACGTGGCGTATCTTTTTGCGTGCCAGGACGCTGTGCGCGATCTGCAAACCATCTTGCGCGCCAGTCAGCCGCATGTCGGCGATCAGCAGGTCGAACGGCGCGTCCGGCGGCGTCGCCGCGAGTTGCCGCTCGAGTTCATCCTGATCGGCGGCCGTGACGACAGAACAGCTCCATTGGCGCAGCACGGCTTCCATGCCAATGCGCACTGCGTGCTCATCGTCAAGCACCAGGACACGCGCGTTCAACGGCGGCAGCGGCTCCGGCGGTCGCGCCACGTCCGATGGCGCGGCGATCACCGGCGCACAGGCCGGCATGCGCACGGCAAACGTGCTGCCGCGCCCCGGTGCCGACCGCAGCGTCAGGGCGTAACCCAGGGTGCGGGCGAGACGCTGGACGATCGACAAGCCAAGACCCAGACCGCGGCCGCGGTCACGGCCGGCATTGTTGATCTGGAAAAACTCTTCGAAAATCCGCGTCTGGAGGTCCGGCGAGATCCCGATCCCACTGTCGCGCACCTCGACAAGCCAGGCGCCGCCGTGCGCTCGACGGCGCGCGCCGATCCAGATGCTGCCAGTCTGCGTATACTTGATCGCGTTGTCGACGAGGTTGCCCAGCAGGCGGTCGAGCATCTCCGGATCGCCCATGACCCAGGCATCTGTCGGCGCAAATCGCATCGACACCCTCTTCACCCGGGCGTCTTCCGCGAAGCGTTCGTTGAGGGTCCGGAAGATCGGCGCCAGCGCGAGAGGTTCACGCACCGGCTCGGTGACGCCGGAATCAAGCCGTGAAATGTCGAGCATCAGGTTGAACGAGGTTTCGAGCGACGTGATGGCACGCCGCATATGGCTCAAACGCTCGCGGGCGACGGGGTCGTTGAGCTCACCGGCCAACGACGAGGCAAACAGCGACAAGGCGTGCAACGGCTGACGCAGATCGTGGTTGGCGGCGGCGAACAGGCGCGTCTTCTCGCCGCTGAGACGTTCGATCTCGGCCAGCTTCAACTGAAGCTCGGCGGCCAGCTTCTCGTTCTCGACCCGGTTGATGATGGACTGAGTCACCAGGTTGTTCTGCTCCCACGAGAACTGGATCAGGACCGCCAGCATGATCAGGACAGAGCCACCGAGCAGAAGGCTGATCCACTCCGCGTCGATGAACAGGCGCAAGGCCAGGCTCAGGGTTGGCGGCAGCAGGAAGACGCGCAGCACCGGCCAATAAGCCGCCACGCCGGCAACCCCGGCCTGCACCAACCCCATCATGAAGAAGCACATCAAGGCGATGAACGGCGGATCGCCCGTCGGGAAGTACATCCAGGGCGGCAGCGCCCAGACACCGCTGAACAGAATCGCCAGGATGACATTGCGGCGATCAAGGGTCTCCGTCGGCACCCGCGCCATCGCCTCGATGGGCATGCGCCGAATGGCGATCCAGCGGATGACCTGCACGGCATACATCGCCACGGCCCACACCACAGCGTCCGGATCGTGGCGGAAGATCCAGAAGATGCCCCACAACAAGGTAATGCCGACCGTCGCCGACAGCAGGGATACACGCCTGGTGCCGGGCCATAACGACCGCAACACCTCACGCTGAATGTCCGGTGCCAGTTGCTGCGGACCACGCCACAGGCGGGCAACGGGCCTCACCATGGATGCAAACCCTACGCTCGCCATAGTGACTCCCCAACGCACGTAAGACTTGCCAGTGAACCAGCCGCCATTCCGAGCGGTCTTCGGCCACCTAAGAAGATTTTTTTTGTTCTTTATAAGAGAACTATATACAGACACACCATAACGGTGCTGGAGGCTACACCGGAACGAGCGTCCGCCTGAGCTGCGCGGCGTAGACCGGATCGGCGAGCTTCTTGGAGGCGAACCGTTCATCACCGCGCGGCACCAGCAGAACGATCGCCGGCGCGAGGATGGCGGGCGGCGGCGGCGGGTCGATCCGCCCTTCCGGCATTTCGACCTCGGCCAAGGCGAAATACGTGACGTCGTCGGTCTTGAAGAAATCGACGTCCCAGCCGCAATCACCCGCGCCCAGATGGAACCGGACTTTTTCCAGGGTCTCGCGGCGCAGGGTCCACAAACGCTCGAAATCGACAGCCGACATGGCCGTCTCGATCTCGACCATGTCGCCGTTCACCGGCCGCTTGAAGGAGAAAATATATTCGATCCCTTCTGCGCTCTCGAAACGCCGGATGCGCAATCCGGGCGCATCGAGGTAGGCCTGCCGGATCGCCCGGCGCGTCCAGGGCGGGCAGGCGGCGGCCAGTGCCCGCTCCAGCGCGCCGTCGGGGTCGCGCAGCACCAGTTTGCGTTCGTTTTCGATCGGCATATCTATCCTCCGGCCGGGGCGCTTTTCGTTTGCACAGCCACGGCGGGGCATGGCGGAATGCCGGCATGACCGACACGCTCGACACTCTGCCAACACCCTGCCTCATCCTCGACCGCGCTGTCCTGCGGCGCAATGTCCAACGGATGACCGACCGCCTGAAGCCCGCCGGGCTGCAGCTGCGGCCACACCTCAAGACGGCCAAGTCGGTCGATGTCGGCCGCCTGGCGACCGCCGCGTTCGACGGCCGCATTACCGTCTCGACCCTGGCCGAAGCAAAGTACTTCGCCGGCGGCGGCTTCAAGGACATCCTCTATGGCGTCGGCATCGTGCCGTCCAAGCTGCCAGCCATCAGCGCGCTGCGGCGCCAGGGCGTGAACCTGCGCGTCGTCACCGACAACATGCCGGTGGCGCACGCGATTGCCGACGCCGCCAAGAGCGGCGACAGCTTCTCGGTGTTCATCGAGATCGACAGCGGCGGCGGACGGGCCGGCCTGCCCTATCCCGACCTGTCGCAACTCGTGCCGATCGCGCGCGTACTGCACGGCGCGGCCAACGTCGAGCTGGCCGGCGTCATGACGCATGGCGGCCATTCGTATCACGAGAACACGCCCGACGGCATTGCCCGGGTGGCCGAGCAGGAGCGCCAGGCCGTGGTCGCGGCGGCGACGCGACTGCGCGATGCCGGCATCCCCTGTCCCATCGTCAGCGCCGGCTCGACGCCCACGGCGATGCACGCCCGCAGCTTCGAAGGGCTCACCGAGATGCGGCCCGGCGTGTTCGTCTTCAACGACCTCGATCAGGCCGGCATCGGCTCGTGCGGTGCCGGTGACATCGCGCTGTCGGTGATGGCGTCGGTCATCGGGCACTATCCTCATCGCAACCAGCTCCTGATCGATGCGGGAGCGCTGGCGCTGAGCAAGGACATCAGTGCCCAGGAATTCATGCCCAAGGCCGGTTACGGATTTATCAAGGACGCGCCGGTCAAGGATCTCGCGGTCGTCGCCTGTTCGCAGGAGCATGGCTTCGTGCAGGCCGACGCACCGTTGCCCTATGACCAGCTGCCGATCGGCAGCAAGGTCCGCGTCTGGCCCAACCATGCCTGCATCACCGCGGCCGCCTATGACCGCTATCACGTGGTCGACAGCGAGGAGAGCGATGGTCGCACCGTCGTGGCCACCTACGACCGCATCAATGGCTGGTGAGCCGTGACTCTGTGGCGGGCGCTGCTTGTCGTTGCGCTCGTCCTGGGGTTAGGCGGCACAGCTTACGCGCAGCTTGCGATCGGGACCCGCTCCTTCGCCGTCGATGATCTGCCCGGCGAGCCACCGATTCCCCTGACCGTGTGGTATCCCGCGGCGAGCAGCGGCATCACGCCGGACGGTGAGCCTGCCGGCAGTGCCTCACCGCCGCCGGCGC
>DATEIF010000182.1:0-14961 GCA_035279205.1 Vineibacter sp. | reverse complement strand
CAGCGATGGGAGGGTGAGGTGGGTGTCGATGACGAACGAGGTCTTCCAAGACAGATTTGGCTCGGGTTCAACACCCACCTCACCCTCCCATGCCTTCGGCATAGGCCCCTCCCTCTCCCCCCACTTCGTGGGCGGAGAGGGAAAAATCACCGCACCTCGACCCGCGCGGCGAGGGCGCCCGTCGCGGCCATCCAGCGCTCGACGGCCTGAACAGTAACGACGCTATAGCGGTTGTTCTGCTCGTCGGCGCGCGGATGGTCGTCGAAGCGCACGTTGGCCTTGAAGCTGCCGCCCAGGCGCTCGAAACCGGTGAAGCGTACGACGTGCGGCTGGAACCGGGTCTGCCGCAGGTGCCTGATCGCGGTATCACGACCGCCGCCCGTCAAGCCCAACTGCGCCAGCGCCAGGTTCTCCAGAACGAACTGGTTGGAATTCTGGTAGGTCGTCGCGAAGGGATAGGCGAGCATGCTGTAGCGCGGATGGTGCAGGCTGGCCGCCGTGCCCGCCGCCAGCCGCGCCGCAAGGCTCGCGCGCAGGGCCGGACTGGGAACCAGCACCAGCGAGTCGTAGCGCAGCGGCTCGTCGAGGAAGAAGTTCATCAGCCCCTGGCGGTACAGGCCCGAGGCTGGGCCGCCGCAGTCGTTCAGCGCATGGATCACCTGCCAGCGGCCGGCGGGATCGTCGCGCCAGGCGATGCCGGCGTGGGTCCAGGAGATGCCATGCCGGCTGAGGTCGGAACCGACGCGCGCGATGACGGCAATGTCGGCACCGGTGCCATCCAGCGCCCGCTCCAGGCGCTTGGCCGCCGCGGCGGCGGATACCACCTTGTCGACCGTGCGCGGCCCGTCGCCACAGGCAGGCTCGCCGGCGCGCACCGGCAATGCCGCTGCGATCAGGCCGGTGACCGTGGCGACGACGGCGCCGAGCGCCTCAATGAGTCGCCAGCGCGTCATGACGCACCAGGTGACGCTGGTCGTCGCCCGTGACGAAGGCGAGCACCCGGCCGTCCTTGTGCAGGATGGTCCCGGCTTCGGTCGCGGTCGAGCCCACCACGTCGCCGGCCCGCAGGCCGACCGCCGCCACGGCACGGGCCGGGACGACGAAGCTTGCCTGCACGGCGCCGCTGCCGTCGCGCAGCACCAGTGTCGCCACCGCGCCCGTGATCACGACGCCGGCCGCCGACCAGGTACTGACATCGCTCAACGCCGCGGCCGTATCGCCCGCCGATGCAGTCACCGCAGCGCTGGAGGCTGACCGCAGGGTGGCCATTTCCACCGCCGATCCGCCGATGATCGGGAACCCCACGGCCGAGAGCGCGGCCACGCTCTGCGCCTGGGCCGGTGGCGGCCCCGCCAGGATGCCGGAGACAACCGCGCCCAGCGCGGCCACCTTGACGTACGGAAGCACCATGTTTGCCTCCTGTAGTGATCAATTACTCATATTTAAAATGAGTAACTGCTCAGAGTCAAGAGGCTTCGTTCCAGGACCACAAAACGGTTACAGGGTATCGCCCAGACAGATCCCCAGGCCCCGTGCGGTGCGCACCAGAGGTCCGTGCGGGTCGACGACGGAGGGCACCGCGACGACCTCCTCCAGCGGCACGTCGATCACCTCGCGGTTCCACCACGCCACCATGCGGCCGGTGCGGCCCTGGGCCACCAGGTCGACGGCGTGGACACCCAGCGCCGAGCCCAGCAGGCGGTCCTCGGCGTTGGGCACGCCGCCGCGCTGCACATGGCCCAGCACGGTGACCCTGGTCTCGGCACCGGAGACCCGGCCCAGTTCCACGGCGAGCCAGTGACCGATGCCGCCGGCCATCTGGATCGCATCGCCATCGACCCCCTCGGGCTGCGCCGCCTCGGCGGCCACGACCAGGGCGAAGTTGCGGCCGGCCACGCGCAGATCCTTCACCCGCCGGGCGACGGTCTGCAGGGTCCAGGGGATCTCCGGAATCAGCACCACGTCGGCGCCACCGGCGACGCCGGCGGCGATGGCGATGTGGCCGGCATCGCGCCCCATCAGCTCCAGCACCATGACGCGATCGTGGCTGGCGGCGGTCGGCTGCAGCCGGTCGAGCGCTTCGGTGGCGGTGGCCACAGCCGTGGTGTAGCCGACGGCGCGCTCGGTGCGGGCCACGTCGTTGTCGATGGTCTTGGGGATGCCGACGAACGGAATGCCGCCCTGCAACGCCAGCCGCGACAGGATCTTGAGGCTGCCGTCGCCGCCGACACCGATCAGAGCGTCGAGGTCGAGCGCGTGGAAGCCCTCGACGATCTCCTCGGAACGGTCCTTCAGGCTGCCGTCCGCCATGGGAAAGGCGAAGGGGTCGCCCTTGTTGGTGGTGCCGAGCACCGTACCGCCCAGCCGCAGCAGGGCCGTGTCGTCATGCTCCGGTTTCAGTTCCTCGACCTCGACCGGCCGCGCCAACAACCCGTGCGTCCCCTTGCGGATGCCGACCACGTCGAAGTCGTAGCCGTGATGCGCGCGGCGCACGACGGCGCGAATCACGGCGTTCAGGCCGGCGCAATCGCCGCCGCTGGTGAGAAGACCGATCCGCTTGCCCATCGGCAGTTCTCCGTCGCGCGGCACGCCGGGTGACCGGATTGGCGCCGCCATCGCCCAACACCTAGCACGCTCGCCATGGCGCGCGAACCGGTCAGACAACGAAGTTGCACACGCGTTGCCGACACCTCACGCCCAACCGCCGGCGTGCGGCAGGGTATGGCCGGTGATGAAACCGGCGCCCTCGGAGACCAGGAAGCAGATGGTGGCGCCGATCTCCTGCGGCTTGCCCAACCGGCCCAGCGGGATCTGCGCCGTCATCCGCGCCATCGCGTCCTTGTTGGCCAGCAGCGATGGCGGGAAATAGTCCGGGTTCTCGACGTAGTTCGAGCCCAGCGCGTTCACCGTGATCTGGTCCTTGCCCAGTTCCTTGGCCAGCGACGACACCAGCCCGTTGGCCGCCGCGCGCGCCGAGACGTACATCGAATAGTTGGCAATGCCGCGCAGCGGCGCCGCCGAGGAGACGAACAGGATGCGACCGTAGGCCTGCTGGCGCATCAGCGGCGCGATGTGCTGCGTGAGCGCGAAGGGACGCACTACCATGGTCTCGAACGCGGCGCGGAACTCGTCGAGCTTGGCCTCGCCGAGCGGCGCGCGCGTGGCCGGCCAGGCATCGTTGTTGACCAGCGCATCGATGCGGCCCTGCGCCTTGACCGCGGCGCCGATGTCGACCGGTGTCTGCTCGGCCAGCGCCGTGCTGCCCTTGAACTCCTTCTCCCAGGCCTTGCGCCTATCGGCGTCGGCGAAGCTTTCATCGAGGACCAGCACTTTGGCGCCCTCGCCCAGCGCCGCGGCGGTGGCCGCCCGGCCGGCGAACTTGGTGACGTTGCTGATCAGCACGACGCGGTCTTTCAAAAGCATGCACGGCTTCCCTTCAGTGATCGCAAAGGCTAGCACGCACACCACACAGCCGATAAGGTCGCGGGGCCATGAGCCGTACCATTGCTGTGATCGGCGCCGGACCGTCGGGCTTCTATGCCGTCGATGGGCTGGTGCGCGCCCTGCCCGACGCACGGATCGACATCATCGACCGACTGCCCTGCCCGTACGGCCTGGTGCGCTATGGCGTGGCGCCGGATCATCAAGGCACCAAGGCCGTGCAGCGCCAGTTCGAGCGCCTGCTGGCCAAGCCCACGGTGCGCTTCATCGGCAACGTCGAGGTCGGCCGCGACGTCACCATCGAAGAGCTGTCGGCGCTGTACGACGCGGTGATCATCGCCACCGGCTGCAGCCACGACCGCCGGCTGGGCATTCCGGGCGAGGAGCTTGATGGTGTCGTGGGCTCCGGCGCCTTCGTCGGCTGGTACAACGGCCATCCCGATTTCGCTGATCTCGATCCGCTGCGTCCCGACATGCGCACGGTGACCGTGATCGGCGCCGGCAACGTCGCCATCGATGTCGCGCGCGCGCTGGCCAAGACGGCGGACGAGATGGCGAAGTCCGATATCGCGCCGCAAGCCGCCGCCGCCCTCGCCAGGCTCGATCTCACCGACGTCAGCCTGGTGGCCCGTCGTGGCCCGGCCGATGCGAATTTCACCGGCAACGAGCTCGCCGAGCTCGGCCGCCTGGCGGCGTTCCAGGCCATTGCCCAATCCGAACTACTGGACGGTGTGACGGCACCCGATAGCGATCCGGCGCCCGAACGCATGCGCAAGACCAAGAACCTGGAGATCCTGCGCGGCTTCGGGGCTGGCGCGGCCGCCGAGAAGCAACGCCGGCTTCACTTCCTGTTCTGGTGCACGCCCGTCGCCTTGCACGGTGTGGACGGCAAGGTGCGCGAGCTGGAACTGGCCGACACACGGCATCCCGAGCGGCGCTGGCGGCTGCCGGCCGACCTGGTGGTGACGTGCATCGGCTACGATCCCTCGCCGCCCGCCGGCCTGCCGCTGGAGCGCGGTCATATCGCGCACGACGATGGCCGCGTGCGCGGCCTGCCCGGCGCCTATGTCGTCGGCTGGGCCAAGCGCGGCCCGACCGGCGTCATCCCGACCAACCGCGCCGACTCGCTGGCGCTGGTCAAAGTTGTCGTCGAGGATCTCGCGGCAAGACCTGCGTCACAAAAAGCCGGCCCCGGCGGTCTCGACACGCTGCTGGCCGCGCGTGGCGCGCGCGTCATCGATACCGCTGCATGGCAGCGCATCGAGGCGGCGGAGAACACCGCGGGTCAGGCCGAAGGACGGCCGCGAGTCAAGTTGGCCGCGTGGCACCTGCTCGAGCAGACGGCCCGCGGGACGCCCTGAGCCTCTACGTCGCGGCGGCCCGATCGAGGCATGCGATGATGGCGGCGCGCAGCGCCGGCACATCGTCATAATCGACCAGTGTCGTGCCCGGCTGAGGCGCCAGACCGCAGACCGTCGACGCGATGACGGGAAGGCCCAGCGCCTCGGCGCGCAGCAACGCGCGTGGCTGATGTTCGATGATGGCCGGTAGCACGACGCCGGCCAGGCGCTGCGGCCAACCTCCGCCTTCCAGGCTCCGAACCGGGATGCTGCCCCAGAAATCGCTCAGGCTCGACCCGTCTTCGCGGGCTCGGCCGGCGATCAGCACCTCCGCATCCAATCCGGATAAAGCCGCACGCAGCGCATAGATGCCCTTGCGTGCCACGGCGGATGCCGGAAACAGCAGCGTGCGGCCGCCAGGGATTCGTTTGGCCGCCGGCGCCTTCGGCAGCGCCCACGGCACCAGCGTTGCGCGGCCGCGCCGTGCTTCGGCGAGCGCGTGGTGTGGCGTGTACAGATGATCGGCGGCAGCAAGCGCCGCCGCCTCGGCCGCGACAATCTCCGGCGGCGCCCGGAAATCACCCAACGTGGGGCTATGCGGATACACCAGCAGTGCATGGTCCAATCGCCGCTGCAATTCGGCCAGCGGCCAGCGTTCCATCAGCACGTCGAACGTCCGGCCCTGCAGGCAGCCGAGCATCCAGAGGTGCGGCAAGAGGGATTGACCGACCACGAGATGGGTATGCGTGTGCGGCAGCCGCCGGCCGTAGCTCTCGGCGAGGCGGCGATCATAGGTCAGCGCCAGCGTTTGAAGTGCACGGCCTTGCGCCGGTTGCCGTCGCGAGGCAACCGCTCGGGCCAAGGCGACGACCGTCGCGCGGACTTCGCGGCCGGCGGCCGCGGGCCAGGCATAACGCCGCGCCAGAGGGCCGCGCATGGGCAGGAAGAGCATGTCGCGCGGTCCGGTCTGTCGTGCGAACACGTCGGCATATTCCGGCCAGCACGCATCGATCAGCCATGCCGCCTGGTGCGTCTGTGACGCCACTGGCGGGGACGTATGGCGAAAGCAGGTGACCTGCCCGCAGCTCACACAGTCGTGGACATCGCCGCGTGGTGTCGGAAGCGGCGGCGTGTCCGTCGCACCCGTGTTGCCCGTCCCGCGGAACCGGATGTCGAGGTCGCTGCTGGTCATCCGCGCCTCGATCCGGAAGGCATGCGGACTGCGAAAGCGCAGATCGACGTAGTTCCAGAAGACCGTCGCATCGCGGCCCAGCACGGCGCGCGATCCCGGCACCACGCGGCTATGCGCGTGGCGTTCGACGATCTCGAAGCCGGCGTCGAGCGCCGCCTCGTAGAGCGCGTTGGACAACTGACACAGCCCGCCGCCCACGGTGCTGATCATGCAGCCCTCGCGCAGCTCGCGGCCGGCGACGAAGCCACGACGGCGCGTGGCACGGCCGATCTGGCGCCAGAAGCTGAAAATCGCGCCGGCCGGCACTTCGGCGCCGTCAAGGCAGCGCACGGCGACACGCAGGTTCTGGACCTTGCCTGCCGTCAGCGCCCATTCCCGCGGGTTCGCTTCAGGCGCCCACAGCGGTGAGCGGGTCTGGGCGATGACAGGTGCATCCACCAGAGATGCGCCTCTCGGATGACGCCGCAGTCGCAGCCCGCTGGCGATGTCCTGCCCATGGCGTCGCATGCGCAGCAGGGCGGCTTTGACCTTGAACAGGGCGGCATCCGATCGCGTCGGCACCGCTCGCGCGCCGGCGACCCGCGCGGCGACGGACGGTGATGACGTGCCTGAAAGATCGGTCATGCCTGCGGCACCTGGCGGGAACACCGCAGATTTTCACATCGCCACGGCAGGAATAGGGCGGTCATGCGCAAAGGTGGTGCGCTCGGGTTGCCCTGAGCGAGGACAGTCGCCACGGCCGTGCCAGACTATGTCGGCCTGATCCGGTACGCCCGTTTCTCCGGCACCCAGTCGCGGAACTGGACCTCGTCCGGCGGCAATCCGCGCAGCACCTGGCGCACGTCGGCCACCACCTCGGGCCGGTTGCGGTAGTACTGGTGGCCGCGGTCGTCGTGGCCGGTGTCGCTGACCCGCTCGCAGTCCACCAGGGTCACCTTCAGCGGCAGGTCAGAGAGCGTGCGCGGGCCGGTGGCGCCGAGGCGATCCTGGGCGTTCTTGGTGTCGCGGCTGATCTTGAGCGCACCGTCGTTGGCGGCGAAGTAGACATGGATGGCGTCGGCAAGGCCGGCCAGCGGCGCGAACTTGTAGGCGAGCTCGAAGCTGTCGTTGTCCTCGTCGGCCGCCATCAGGAACACGTTCTTGAACAGGCGCGGCAGCCGGTTGGCGCCGAGGTCGCCGACGATCGCCTGGACCGCATGGCGCAAGGCGTAGTTGCCCATGCTGTGCGCCACGAGATGGAGGTTCTGCTCGCAATGGGCGTCGCGGCCGATGCCCGCGAGATAGCGCAACAGGATCGTGAGCGCCCGCTGCATCGCCGGCCCCGATGCGCGCGCATCGTCCCGATCCCGGGGATAGGAAATCAGCGGGATCATCTCGCCGTCGGCCGGCCAGGAAAAAACGAAGACCTCGAGCGGCTTCTCGTCGAGCTGATAGACCTCCTTGAGCTGGGCGCCGCGCTCCAGCACCTCCTCGAACTTGCAGGCGAAGCCGTGGATCAGCACCAGCGCATCGCTCTGGTTGGCGACCATCGAGGCCCGCAGCTCGTCGAAGACCTCGCGGCTGCCGAATTTCTCCTTGGCCTTCTCGCGCTTGGGCGCGTCCGGGTCATCAATGATGTTTTCCGGCGCCAGGTGCACCTGCGTGACCTTGTAGCGTCCGCCGGGGCGCGCCGGCGGCTCGACCTCCGCCGATCCGAAGCGCAGGTAGGTCAAGCCCTTCTCGCTGAAATTCCGGCCGAATTTCGGTGATCGTTCCGTCCCTTCATTCTGGCGATTGGTCGCGAAGTAGACGGTGACCATGTTTGCCTCCACCAATTTCGAGGAACGGTACATGGCCCGGTTGTGGCCGTCGAGGGTGGCCACGCATCGGTGATCGACCCGGCGCGCGATCCCATGGACGCCGCCGTGCGACCCTGTCTACAGTACCGCCCAAGCAGCGCATCGAACGCCGCATGTCCTGGAGGAAACGTCATGACCCGGTCTGGATTGCGTCTCGGTTCCATCGCGTGCTCGCTGGCCCTGGCGGCGGCGTTCGCGGCCGCGCCCGCGGCGGCACAAAAGCAAGGCGGCTCACTCACGATAGGGCTGGAGCTCGATATCCCGGGCTTCGATCCGCTCAAGGTCGGCGTCTACGACACCGCGGCCAACATCGCCGCCAGCCTGATCCTGGAGACGCTCGTCAGCCTCGACGACAACGGCAAGCCCAAACCCAGGCTCGCGCTCTCGTGGTCCAGCTCCGAGGACTTCAAGACCTGGACCTTCAAGCTCAGGCCCGACGTAAAATTCCACGATGGCACGCCGTTCAACGCCCAGGCGGTGAAATGGAACATCGACCGCCAGAAGGATCCCAAGAACAACTGCCGCTGCGCGTTCTACATCGCCAACATCGTGAGCGTCGAAGCCAAGGACGATTTGACGGTCGTCTATACGCTCAAGGACCCGGTGGTGAATTTGCCGGCCCTGCTCACGCGCCCCGACCAAAACCAAACGGTCCATTCGCCAACGGCGATGCAGGCTAAGGGCGACGATTACAACCGCAACCCCGTCGGCACCGGACCGTTCGTGCTGAAATCGTGGACCGCCGGCGATCGCCTGGTCGTGGAGCGCAATCCCAACTACTGGGACAAGGGTCGTCCGTACCTCGACCGCGTCGTGCTGCGGCCGCTGCCCGATGCGCAATCACGCTTCGCCAGCCTGAAGTCGGGCGAGACCGACCTGGTGTGGGCCGACGAGTCCGAAGCCGACAACATCATGCGCGCCCGCAACGACAAGACCCTGCAGGTGCTGACCTATGCCGGGTCGGGCGCGGCGGTGAACGCCATCAACACCAAGGTCCCGCCGCTCGATGACGTTCGCGTGCGGCGCGCCCTGGTCATGGCGCTCGACCGCAAGAAGATGTCGCAGGCGCTGACCAACGGGCTGGCCCGTCCGGCAACCAATCCCTACGGCGACGGCTCGTGGGTCAAATGCAAGGATGACGGCGCCCTGCCCGAGGATCCCAAGAAGGCAGCGGCGCTGATCAAGGAGTACGGCAAGCCGGTTGCCTTCAAGATGCTGTTCACCGCGACGCCGCGCGGCCGCGCCGCGGCCCAGGTGTACCAGCAGCTGTGGAAGCAGGTCGGCGCCGAGATGGAGATCGAGATGGTCGACCAGGCGACCTTCCCGCCGCGCGCCTTCCAGCGCAAGTTCGACGTCATCGGCTGGCGGATCGTCGATTTCCCGGACCCCGATGTGCAGATGTTCGCCAACTTCCATACCGGCAGCCCGGTGGCGCTCGCCAACTACTCGAACCCAGAGCTCGACAAGCTGCTCCAGCACGCCCGGGTCACGCCTGACGAGGCCAAGCGTACCGAGGACTACTGTGCCATCAGCCGCATCATCAACCAGGAGGCCATCTGGTTCTGGACCTTCCAGAATACGTACTACGCGATGGCCAAGACCAAGGTGAAGGGCATACCGAAGCTGTACGGCGGCGTGATTGATGCGTCCGCCGCGTGGCTGGAATAGGCATGGCCCGTTTCTTCGGCCGGCGGCTGCTGTACCTGCTGCCGGTCCTGCTTGCCGTCAGCCTGCTCACCTTCCTGATCGCCTCGCTGCTGCCGGGCGATCTCGCCTACGCCATCCTGGGCGACCAGGCGACGCCGGAAAAGCTCGCGGCGCTGCGCGCCAAGATGGGCCTCGACCTGCCGATCTGGCAGCGCTACCTGCACTGGCTGTGGGGTGTCCTGCAGGGCGACCTTGGCCGGTCGTTCCGCACCGGCGAGCTGGTGCTTAACGCCGTGCTCGATCGCCTGCCGGTGTCGATCGAGCTCATGATCATGGCCGAGGTGATGGGGCTCATGATCGGCATTCCGCTGGCGATTCTGTGCGCGGTGAAGAGCGGCAGCGCGATCGATCGCTTCTTCACCGGCTTCGCCTTCGCCAACCTGTCGCTGCCGTCCTACATGGTGGCGATCCTGCTGATCTTCCTGTTCGCGGTGCAGTTCAACTGGCTGCCGGCGACGGGCTGGGTACCGTTCAGCGAGGATCCGGTCGGCAACCTGCGCAGCTTCGTGTTGCCGGCGCTGACGCTTGCCTTCGCCGAATGGCCAGCACTGATGCGGGTGCTGCGCTCCGACATGATCGCCACCCTGCAGGAGGACTACATCGCCATGGCCAAGGCCAAGGGGCTGCGTCCGGCGCGCATCCTGCTGGTCCACGCGCTGAAGCCCTCGTCGCTCACCCTGGTCACCATCACCGGCATCAACATCGGCCGCCTGATCGGCGGCGCCCTGATCGTCGAGACGATCTTCGCCCTGCCCGGCATCGGCCGGCTGCTGGTGGGCGCCATCTACGCCCGCGATTTCATCATCCTGCAGGGCGTGGTGCTGTTCGTGGCCGCGGGCTTCGTGATCGTGAACTTCATTGTCGACATGCTCTACGGCGTCCTCGATCCCAGGATCCGCCATGGCCGTGCTTGAGATCGACGGCGACACCGCACCGGTCGCCCCTGTCGCCAAGCGCCGCAAGCTGGGCGGCCTCTTCCTCTGCGCCGTCGCCTGGATCCTGCTGATCGGCCTGGCGGCGGTGTTTGCCGCCGTCCTGCCCATCGCCAGCCCCACCGACATGGACATGCTGGGCAAGCGCGCACTGCCCAGCGCCGAGCATCTGCTGGGCACCGACAGTCTCGGCCGCGACATTCTCTCCCGCCTGATCTATGGCGCCCGCGTCTCGCTCACGGTCGGGCTGCTGTCGTCGGTGATCGGCGTCACGATCGGCGGCGCGCTGGGCATGCTGGCGGGATACTTCCGCGGCCGCCTCGAGACGTTCACCGTCGGCGGTGTCGACGTGCTGCTGGCCTTTCCGCCGCTGGTCTTCCTGCTCGCCGTTCTCGCCTATCTCGGGCAGACGGTCCTGAACATCACCCTGGTGATCGGCGTGCTGAGCATCCCCGCGTTCACCCGCGTCGCCCGTGCCGTCACCCTGTCGCTCACCGAGCGCGAGTTCGTCGTTGCCGCCCGCGCGCTCGGCGCCACGCACAGCCGCATCCTGCTGCGCGAGCTGTTGCCCAACGTCTCGCTGCCGCTGGTCGCTTTCTTCCTGCTGGGGGTCGCCGTCACCATCGTCGTCGAGGGTGCGCTGAGCTTCCTGGGACTGGGCGTGCCGCCGCCGGCGCCGAGCTGGGGCAGCATGATCGCCGAAGGCCGCGAGAGCCTGGACATCGCACCCTGGCTCGCCTTCCTGCCGGCGGGCACGATGTTCATCACCGTGCTGGCGTTCAACATCGTGGGCGACACGCTGCGGGCGCTGACCGACCCGCGGCCGGGGGCGTTGTGAGGATGCTGGTCACATGTTCCCTCCCCCAGCAACGCTGGGGGAGGTGGCCGAAGGCCGGAGGGGGAGCCGACGTGGTTTCCGTTGTAGAGACCACGTGGCGTCCCCTCCGCCCCTTCGGGGCACCTCCCCACTGCGTGGGGAGGAAATTCGCATGACCGCCCAACCGCTGCTGTCCGTCGAGGGTGTGTCGGTCGAGCTGCCGACGCCGCGCGGGCAGCTGCTCGCGGTCGACAAAGTCAATCTCGAGGTGGCGGCCGGCCGGACCCTGGGCGTTGTCGGCGAATCGGGGTGCGGCAAGACCATGCTGTCGCGCGCCATCCTGCAACTGCTGCCCAAGCAGGCGGCGCTCAGTGGCCGCATCATGTTCGATGGCCAGGACCTGGTGCAGCTGTCGCCGGAAGCGCTGCGGCGGCTGCGCGGGCGGGCGCTGGCCGTGGTGTTCCAGAATCCGATGACGTCGCTCAACCCGGTGCTGACCATCGGCACCCAGCTCATCGAGACCCTGCAGGCGCACATGGGCATGGCAGCGCCGGCGGCGGTCAAACGCGGCATCGAGTTGCTGGCGGCCGTAGGCATCCCGGCACCCGAGCAGCGGCTGCGGCAATATCCGCACCAGCTTTCCGGCGGCATGCGCCAGCGGGTGGCGATCGCGATCGCACTCTCGTGCGAGCCCAAGCTGCTGATCGCCGACGAGCCGACCACGGCGCTCGACGTCACGGTACAGGCGCAGATCCTCGACCTGCTGGCGCGCGAGCAGCAGCGCCGCCACATGGCGATGATCCTGATCACCCACGATCTGGGAGTCGTCGCCGGCCGCACCGACGAGGTGGCCGTGATGTACGCCGGTCGTGTCGTGGAGCGGGCGCCGACCACGACCCTGTTCTCTCACATGCGCATGCCCTACACGGCGGCGTTGCTGGCGGCGCTCCCCAAGCTCGACTCGCCGCCGCACACGGCACTGCCGGCGATCGCCGGACGGCCGCCCGATCCGACCCGGCCGCTGCCGGGCTGCTCCTTCGCGCCGCGCTGCAGCCGCGCCGACGATCACTGCCAGGCCGCCAAGCCGCCGCTGGGCACCGCCGATCACGCCGGCGGCCAGTACGCCTGCTGGCATCCGCTGCAACCCGCCGCGCTGGCGAGGGCATGATGGCGGCGGAGAACGGCAAGCTGCTGGCGGTCGAGAACCTCGTCGTCGAGTACCCGGTCGGCAACAAGACCGTCTATGCCGTCAGCGACGTGAGCCTGCACGTCGATCGCGGCGAGACCCTGGGCCTGGTGGGCGAATCAGGATGCGGGAAGTCGACCCTGGGCCGCGCCGTGCTGCAGCTGCGACGTCCCACGGCCGGCACGGTGATGTTCGACGGCACCGACCTGACCAAGCTCGACGGCGAGGCGTTGCGCCGGATGCGCCGGCGGCTGCAGCTGATCTTCCAGGACCCGATCGCCTCGCTGAACCCGCGGCGGCGCATCGGCGACATCGTGGCCGAGCCGCTGGTGATCATCGGCGTCACCGACCGCGACGAGCGCGAGCGGCGCGTGCGGGCGGTGCTGACGGCGGTCGGCCTCGATCCCGACCTGACCATGAGCCGCCTGCCGCACGAATTCTCCGGCGGCCAATGCCAGCGCGTCTGCATCGCGCGCGCCCTCATCCTCGAGCCCGAGCTGGTGATCTGCGACGAGCCGGTGTCGGCCCTCGACGTCTCGATCCGTGCCCAGATCCTGAACCTGCTCGAAGACATGAAGCGGCGCTATGGGCTCACGCTGCTGTTCATCGCCCATGACCTGGCGGTGGTGAAGGCCGTGAGCGACCGCATCGCCGTGATGTATCTGGGCCGCCTGTGCGAGATCGGACCGACCGAGCAGATCTTTACCCACCCCGCGCACCCGTATACCGCGCTGTTGCTGGACGCGATCCCGGTGCCCGATCCGTCGGTCAAGCCGGCCGTCAACGTGCCGATCGGCGAGCCACCCTCGCCGATCGCGCCGCCATCGGGCTGCCGCTTCCGCACGCGCTGCCCGCGGGCCGATCAACGCTGCGCCGATCACGTGCCGGCACTGCGCGAGATCGGCCCGGGGCAGCTGGCGGCGTGCCACCATCCGCTCAGCGCGGCGAACTGAACCCGCGTCTTACCGATAGCGGCGGGCGTCGATCTCGTAGCGCACGCATCGTTCATATCGGTCCGTGCCTGGCGTCAGGCCGTAGTAGATGCAGGCGTTTTGCGAATCCGAAACCAGTGCCGCTTCAGCATAGTCGCGCGCCACGCGACCACGCCGGCGGGCTTCGGCCTCGCGGGCGACACAGGTCTCGTAGGCCGACGTGCCGCGCGTGAAACCGTAGCTGGTACACGCACCGTCTTCGCTCGATGGCACGACCACCGTCCTGGTCTCACGATAGCTGCAGGCGCCGACCAGGGCGCACGCCAGCAGGCCCGCGCAGAGCCCCTTCAGCATGGTTTCCTCCTGATGTAGCGGGGGCATTCAGCTCCCGCATCAGGCAACGTATGGTCGAGCCCAAGGTTGCCGTGGCGGGCGGGGCTTGCGGCGCCCGCTCGCCACTAGAAAGTCACGATGTGATCAGGCGCGGCCGGTCGGCCACGCCGTCGCGAGATCGCGCAGATAGCGGGCGCGCAGATCATCATCGATGAAGGCGGCCTCAAAGCCGTTGCGCACGAGACGATGCTGCTCGGTCTCGGTGAGACCCAGCGCGGCGACGCTCTGCGTGTAGTTGGCGTTGACGTAGCCGCCGAAGTAGGGCGGATCATCGGAGTTCACCGTCACACACAGGCCGGCCTGCAGCAGTCGCCGCAGATTGTGCTGCGCCAGGGCCGGGAACACCTTCAGCATCACGTTCGACAGCGGGCAGACGGTCAGCGGCACGCGCTCGTCGGCCAGGCGCCGCACCAGATCAGGCGCCTGCTCGCAGCGCACGCCGTGGTCGATCCGCTCGACCTTCAGCACGTCGAGCGCCTCGACGATGTATTCCGGCGGCCCTTCCTCGCCGGCGTGTGCCGTCAGGTGCCAGCCCCAGTCGCGCGCCTGGTCATAGACGCGCGTGAACTTCGCCGGCGGGTTGCCCTTCTCCGGCCCCTCCAGACCCAGCGCCAGAATGCGGTCACGATAAGGTTGCGCTGCCTGCAGAACGTCGAGCGCCTCGTCCTGCGGGGCGTGACGGTTCAAGCCCAGGATGATGCCGCCGGTGATGCCGAAGGCGTGGCGTGCATCGTCGAACGCTGCCAGCGCGCCGTCGAGCACGGCGGCGAACGGCACGCCGCGCGGCGTGTGGCCCTGCGGCAGGATGTAGGCCTCGACATGCACCACGTTGTCGCGATGGGCGCGCGCCAGATAGGCATGGGTCAGGTCATAGAAATCGCGCTCGCTCAGCAGCACGCTCTGGCCGGCCCAGTAGAGCTCGAGGAACTCCTGCAGATTGGCGAAATCATACGCCGCGCGCAGATCGTCGGCGGTCTTGTAGGGAATGGCGACCTTGTTGCGCGCCGCCAGCGCCATCAGCATGTCCGGCTCCAGCGAGCCTTCCAGATGGATATGCAGTTCGGCCTTGGGTGCGGCCTCGACGGCAGTGAGGGTCATGGCAGCCTCCGGGTGGGGAGGCGGAGCTTAGCCCAACTCTTCCTCCCCACGCAGTGGGGAGGTGGCCCCTGGGAGCGCGGGCCTC
>DATEIF010000181.1:0-6538 GCA_035279205.1 Vineibacter sp. | reverse complement strand
GCGGGTGACCGCGGCGCGGCCGGCACCGGCCAAGCGCACGGCGTTCCGGCCGCAAGCGGCACCACGGCGCGCCTACGTGCCGCCACCGCCGGTCATCGACATCGATCCAACCGCGCAAGTGGCCGGTAGCCCACCCACCGTGCTCGAGTCGGCCGATGTGGCGCGCTATCAGCGCATTGTCGCCGCCCAGGCCGGCGGCAACTGGGCTGCCGCCGATGCCGATATCGGCGCACTGCGCGACAAGGTGCTGCTGGGGTACATGCTGGCGCAGCGCTACCTGTCGTCGAGCTACAGCGCGACGTACGACCAGCTCGCCGACTGGCTGCGCGACTACGGCGACCATCCCGACGCCCCCAACATCTACAAGGCGGCGCTGGCCCGCAAGCCATCGGGCGCGCCCGAGCCGCAGCCGGCCACGTTCGCTGCCACCGCTTCCCGCAGCATTGCCCCCGATGCCCGCATGCTGGGTGGCGAATCGGTGCAGGCCGCCACGATCCGCAGCCGGCTGGCGCGCATGATCGAGGACCGCGGCTTTTCGTCAGCACGCCTGCTGCTCGACCTGCCCGACACGCAACGGTCGCTGCCGGCCGACGAGATCCAGCGGTGGCGCGCCGAGATCGGCACTCGCCAGGTCCAGAGCGGCGGCGAGGACCAGCCGATCGTGCAGGACTACGACGATCGGCCCTCGGCCGCTTTCCAGGCCGGCATCGCCGCCTGGCGGCAGGGCGCTTTTGCCGAGGCGGCACGCCAGTTCGAGCGCGTCGCCGAAACGCCGGGTGATCGTGCCTACTCCGCGACCATCGCCGCCGGCGCATTCTGGGCGGCGCGTGCCAATCTGGCCGCCGGCAATCCCGAGCGCTTCGGGCTGTGGATGAAGCGCGCCGCGATTTACGACCGCACGTTCTATGGCCTGATCGCCTTGCGCACCCTGGGTGTCGAGGTGCGGCCGCAATGGAAGGCGGCGGACCTGACCAGCGCTCGCCGCAGCCTGCTGCGCGACGATCGCACCGCGCGGCGCGCCCTGGCGCTGCTGCAGCTCAAGGCCGTCACCAACGCCGAGGTCGAGTTCAATGCGGCAGCCCTCGACGCCGATCCGCGCCTGGTCGAGGCCGTGCTGGCCCTGGCCGAAGAGACCAAGCTGACCAGCCTGGCCTACAAGGTCGCCAGCGCCGCGCGCGAGCGTCCTGACCGCATCGACGGCCTGGATAACGCGCTCTATCCCATCCCGCCCTACACGCCGCGCGAAGGCTTCACCGTCGATCGCGCCCTGGTGTTCGCCGTGATGCGCCAGGAATCGGCGTTCAATCCGCGCGCCCGGTCGTGGGCCGGCGCCATGGGGTTGATGCAGCTGATGCCCGGTACGGCGAGCCAGGTCGAGCGCCAGTACATGCCCGACCGCATCGGCGCCGATCGCTATGAGCCCAGCCACAATGTGTCGCTGGGCCAGACCTATCTGCAAACGCTGCTCGACGACTACGCCAACAACCTCATGCATGTCGTGCCGGCCTACAACGCCGGCCCAGGCAACGTGAACCGCTGGCTGGCTGCCGCCGACCTCGCCAACGACCCGCTGCTGTTCGCCGCCTCGATCCCGATCAACGAGACGCGCGGCTATGTCGAGGCCGTGCTGTCGAACTACTGGATCTACCGCATGCGGTTGGGCCAGAGGGCCGACTCGCTCGACCAGATCGCGCAATATCAATGGCCGACCCACCAGTCGCGCGACGCGCGCCGGTGATGAAAGGACGACAAGAATGCTGCCCCTGGCTGGCGTAAAGGTTGTCGAATTCTGCCAGGTCGCGGCCGGTCCGTTCTGCGGCATGCTGCTGGCCGACATGGGCGCCGACGTCATCAAGGTCGAGCCGCCCGAAGGCGACATGCTGCGCCAGTGGCCGCCGATCTCCAACGGCTACAGCGAGAACTTCGCCTCGCTCAATCGCAACAAGCGCTCGGTCGTGCTCGACCTGAAGAATCCCGAGCACAAGAAGCGGGCGCGGGCACTGATCCTGGACGCCGATGTCGTGGTCGAAAACAACCGGCCCGGTGTCATGGACCGGCTCGGCCTGGGCTACGCCAGCCTCAAGGCAGAAAAGCCCGGCCTCATCTACTGCTCGATCTCCGCCTTCGGACAGACCGGGCCGCGCAGCGGTGAAGGCGGCTTCGACGTCACGGTGCAGGCTGTTTCAGGCATCATGAGCGTCACCGGCGAGCCCGATGGTGCGCCGGTGAAGTGCGGCGTGCCCGTGTCCGATTTCGCCGCCGGCCTCTACGGCGCCTTCGCCATTGCCGCCAAGCTGCGCGAGGTGCAGATGGGCGGCGCCGGTGGGCACGTCGACGTGTCGATGCTGGGCGCCAGC
Organism: Vineibacter sp.; assembly: GCA_035279205.1. Lineage (GTDB taxonomy): Bacteria > Pseudomonadota > Alphaproteobacteria > Reyranellales > Reyranellaceae > Vineibacter. The sequence continues at coordinate 4,181 of DATEIF010000181.1, read as the reverse complement.
CTAGGCATCGCGGCGCTGCAGACCAGCGAGTATTTCGGCACCGGCCGCGATCCGCGCAAGCTGGGCTCGGCCCATCCGCGCAATGCGCCGTACCAGGCGTTCAAAGCGCGGGACGGCTATTTCGTGATCGCCGCCGGCAACGACCGGCTGTGGCAGTCGGTAACCGAGGTCGTGGCGCGCCCTGACCTGCTGGCCGACGCGCGCTTCACCAGCACGTCGCTGCGCGCGCAGAACCAGGTGGCGTTGAAGGACATGCTGGAGACCGAGTTCGCCAAGCAGCCCGTCGATCACTGGATCGCCGCGTTCGAAAAGGCCGGCGTGCCGCACGGACGCATCAACAGCTACGCCCAGGTGCTGGCCGACCCGCAGGTGGCCCATATGGGCTGGATACAGCCGACGACCCTGCCTTCGGGCGTCGCAACGCGCACGTTCGGCTTCCCCGTGCGCTTCGACGGCCAGACCCTGGCGCTGCGCCGCGATCCCCCGGCGCTGGGCGGCAACAGCGAGGCGGTGTTCGGTGCGATCGACGCGGCCGGCAAGGCCGCGGAGTAGACTCAATCACCTCAGTCGCCTTCATGGTGAGCCTGTCGAACCATGAAGGCGCCGCACCACGACCGTGCGAAGCTTCATGGTTCGACAAGCTCACAATGAAGCGCTTCCACTCAGGCGCGGAGGCCGCGGCGGCTATCGGCGATGATGGAACGCGCGGCATTGTGGCCGGGTGCGCCGGTGACACCGCCGCCCGGGTGCGCGCCCGAACCGCAGAGGTACAGTCCGGGCAGCGGCGAACGGTAGTCGGCGTAGCCCAGCATCGGGCGGGCGCTGAAGATCTGGTCGAGCGACAGGGCACCGTGGAAGATGTCGCCACCGACCAGGCCGAAGGTGCGCTCGAGATCGAGCGGGCTCAGGATCTGGCGGCCGACGACACTGGCCGCGAACCCCGGCGCATAGCGCTCGACGGTGGCAATCATCAGGTTGGCGACGTCTTCACGATGATCGTCCCATGAGCGGCCATCCGACAATTGCGGCTGCACATGCTGGCAGAACAGGCTGGCGACATGCGCGCCCTGCGGCGCCAGGCTGTCGTCCAGCGTCGAGGGGATCAGCATCTCGACGATCGGTTCCTGGCTCCAGCCATGGCGCTTGGCATCATCGTAGGCACGATCCATGTACGCCAGCGACGGCGCGATGATGATGCCCGCCGTATGATGGTCGGTGACCGCGTTGCTTGGCAGGCACGCAAAATTCGGCAACGCCGAAAGCGCGACATTCATGCGGAACGTGCCCGACCCGCAGCGCCAGCGCTGCATGCGCTGCTGGAACTCGTCGGGCAGAACGCCCTGCGGCACCATGGTCTCGAACAGCAGCTTGGGATTGACGTTACCGGCAACGGCACGCGCCCGCACGGTCCTGCCGTCCGACAGCACGACACCGGCGGCGCGGCCCTTCTCCACGATCACCTCGCGCACCGGCGCATCGGTCTCGATGTCGACACCGCGTTCGCGTGCTGCCCGTGCCATCGCCTGCGTGATCGCGCCCATGCCACCGATCGCGTGGCCCCAGGCGCCCTTGCGGCCGTTCACCTCGCCGAAGACGTGATGCAGCAGGACATAAGCCGTGTTAGGAGTGTAGGGACTGGCATAGGTGCCGACGATGGAGTCGAAGCCGAACAGCGCCTTCACGACGTCGGTCTCGAACCAGCCGTCGAGGTAGTCGCCGGCGGACTTGGTGAACAGGTCGAGCAGCGTGCGCTGATGGCGCGCCGACAGGTGCCGCAGGCGGTTGGTCGTGGAGAGCGCACGCCAGCACTCGGCGAGACGGGCGCGCCATGACCCATCGACCAGGTTCGGCGGCTGGCGCAGGACGAGATCACGCAACACATCGGCGATCGCGTCGATTTCGGCAGCGTAGGCATCGTACCGCGCCGCATCGCGTTGGCTGAAACGGGCGATCTCGCCCTGCGTGACGCCCTCCCCGGCCTTGAAATAGTTGCCGTCGGGCAGCGGCAGGAAATTCGCCAGCCGCCGATGCACGATCTTGAGGCCGTGGCGATTCAGGTCCAGATCGCGAATGATCTTGGGATTGAGCAGGCTGACCGTGTAGGACGCAACGGAGTTGCGGAAACCAGGATGGAACTCTTCCGTGACCGCCGCGCCGCCGATGACACCGCGTCGCTCGACGATCTTCACCTTCAGGCCGGCTGCGGCCAGATAGGCTGCGCACACCAGACCGTTGTGGCCGGCGCCGATGATGACGACGTCCCAGTCCGTTGATGACGATGAACGATCTTGCGTGTGGGCGGTCATGAGAGAAATGCGGGCACCAGCGCCAAAGGAATGCATATATTCCTCAACGCAGGAACGAGATACCCCCGCTCCGCACGAGGATTGTCATGACGCGCATGGACCGCATCGACGAGAGCCGGCCCTTCAAGCCGGTCAACATCGCCGTCCTCACCATCTCCGACACGCGCACGCTGGCCGACGACAAGTCCGGCGACACCCTGGTCGAGCGCATCAAGGGCGCGGGGCACCATCTCGCCGATCGCGCCATCGTCACCGACGATGTCGGCCAGATCCAGCGCCAGGTCACGGCCTGGATCCAGGATCCCGCCATCGAAGTCGTCGTCACCACCGGCGGCACCGGCGTCACCGGCCGCGATGTCACGCCGGAGGCGCTGAAAGGCCTGTTCGAGAAGGAGATCGAGGGCTTCGGCGAGACCTTCCGCTGGATCAGCTTCCAGAAGATCGGCACCTCGACCATGCAGAGCCGCGCCGTCGCCGGAGTCGCCGGCGGCACGTATATTTTCGGCCTGCCCGGCTCGCCCGGCGCCTGCCGCGACGGCTGGGACGAGATCCTCAAGTACCAGCTCGACATCCGCTATCGGCCCTGCAACTTCGCCGAATTGCTGCCCCGCCTGAACGAAGGGAAGACACCCCGCAGCGGCTGACAAAGCAGTTCGATACGCCACCCGGGAAGCCTTGACTCTTGGCCTGCCCAGAGTCAGTTTGTTCTTCTTTCGTTCTCATCCGGGTATGGCCATGGCACCCCGTTCGATACCCCTGCCGGGGCCGGACATCGAAGGCTTCGATTCCGCTCCGCATAGCCCGGACACGCCGATGGCCGCCCGCGCGCGCAAAGGCCGCGGCGCCATCGGCAATCCGGCCAACCGCTATGACAGCCAGACCACCATCACGATCGATGACGGTTGGGGCTCGTCGGATGATCGCGACGCGGCCAAGACCAACGCCCATCCCGACGATGAGGATCCGCCGCGGCTGGCCACGACGCTGACGCGCGACGCCACGCGCACGATCATCGCCCGCAACACGTCGCCTGACGTGCCGTTCGACCGCTCGATCAATCCCTACCGGGGCTGCGAGCATGGCTGCATCTACTGCTTCGCCCGTCCCAGCCACGCCTATCTCGGCCTGTCGCCCGGGCTGGATTTCGAGACCAAGCTGCTGTTCAAGCCCGACGCGGCCCAGCTGCTGCGCCAGGAGCTGTCGAAGAAGGGCTATCGCTGCAACGTCATGGCGATGGGCACCAACACCGACCCGTACCAGCCGGTAGAGCGCGACCTGAAGGTGACGCGCGCGATTCTGCAGGTGCTGGCCGAGTTCAATCATCCAGTCGGCATCGTCACCAAGAATCACCTGATCACGCGCGACATCGATATCCTCGGGCCGATGGCGGCGCGGCAACTGGCTGAGGTGTTCGTGTCGGTGACCACGCTCGACCGGCACCTCGCCAACGTCATGGAGCCGCGCGCCTCGACGCCGACGCGGCGCATCGCGGCGATCAAGCAGCTGAGCGAAGCCGGCATCCCGACCGGCGTGATGAGCGCGCCGATGATCCCGGCCATCAACGATCATGAGATGGAGGCGATCCTCGAAGCCGCCGCCGCAGCCGGCGCGACGCGCGCCGGCTACACGGTGTTGCGCCTGCCGCTGGAAATCGGGCCGCTGTTCGAGGAGTGGCTGCGCGAGCATTTCCCCGGCCGCGCCGAGCATGTGCTGTCGCTGGTGCGCCAGACGCGTGGCGGCAAGCTCTATGACTCGGACTGGGGCCAGCGCATGACCGGGACCGGCACCTATGCCGAGCTGCTGCGCACGCGCTTTGCGCTCGCCACCAAAAAGTTCGAGATGAACCGCTTCCGCTACACGCTCGACATCACCCAG
>DATEIF010000180.1:0-5904 GCA_035279205.1 Vineibacter sp. | reverse complement strand
TCCGTCCGCGTGGTGACTGCCTCACCGTAGGTCCCATCCGCCGGAGCGGCCCCGGCCCGCGTTCCTGAACCCCCGCAGCCCCCGGCTCCGGGGGTTTTCTTTTGCCCAACCCCAGAAGGACACCACCATGAGCATTCGCGTCGGTATTGTCGGGATCAGCGGTTTTGGCGGCGGCGAGGCGATGCGCCTGGTCGCGAGCCATCCTTCTTTAGGGCTGGTCTACGCCGCGGGCGAGGGCAGCGCCGGCAGCCGTTTGGTGGACCGCTTCCCCGGTGTCCCGGCCAAGCTGGCCGAACTGGTGATCGAGAAGTGGGACCCTGCGACCCTGCCGAAGCTCGACGTGCTGTTCGCGTCGCTGCCCACGGGCGCCTCGGCCGAGGCGCTGGCGCGCGTGCCTGAGGACGTGAAGATCGTCGACATCGGCGGCGACCACCGCTACGTCGAGGGTTGGGCATACGGCCTGGCCGACGTCTGGCCAGCCGAGATCAAGGGTCAGATCCGCGTCGCCAACCCCGGCTGCTTCCCTGCGGCGGTGCTGAACGCGCTGGCGCCGCTGCTGGCGAACAAGCTGATCGAGCCTGGCAACATCGTGATCGACGCCAAGACCGGCATCTCCGGTGCCGGCCGCGGTGGCGCCGACAGCAAGTTCGGCTACGCCGAGAGCAACGAGAACTTGGTGCCCTACGGTCTGCTCAAGCACGTCCACATGCCCGAGATGGCCAAGACAATCGAGCGGCTGAGCGGCGGCAGCGCGGCCGGGCTGGTGTTCACGCCACACCTGGTGCCGATGACCCGCGGCGTGCTCGCCACCATGTACTGCCGCGGCCGCGCCACGACGGACCAGTGCTTGGACGCGGCCCGGCGCTTCTATGCCGGACGGGCGTTCGTCCGCGTGACCGACAAGCCGCCGCAGACCAAATGGGCGACCGGCTCGAACCTCGCGTTCGTCAGCTACGCGGCCGATCCGGAGCGCAACCTGGTGATCGCGATGGGCGTCGTCGATAATCTCGGCAAGGGCGCCGCGGGTCAGGCGGTGCAGAACGCGAACCTGATCTGCGGCCTACCAGAAACCGCGGGGCTGGACGGCGCACCGGTCTGGCCATGACGGCGGCGATCAAACAACCGGCCATCCGAGCGATCGTCGGCCCCGCCCTCACGGACCGGAAAGAACCGGCTTTGCGGGCGGTGCCAGAGTCACCAGATCGCTTTCGTCCTTCAAGCCCACGCCCGTGATACCGCGGCGCAAGGCTTCGCCCAGCAGCCAGTCGAGCTTGAAGGCTGCCCGCTCGTGAGACAGCCCCTCGGGCCGGATGTTGGAGATGCAGTTACGCTCCGCATCGGTGCGACCCGGCGCCGGCGCGATGGTGAGATAGACGCCGAGGCTGTCGGGTGATGACAGTCCCGGACGCTCGCCGATGAGCACGGCAACGGCACGCGCCTTCAGGCGCGCACCAATGTCGTCGCCCAACGCCACCCGGCCCAGGCGGGCGATCACAACGGGCGCCAGGCGCAGGCCGCGCGCATCAGCATGTCGCTTGAAGGCGTCCAGAAACGGCGCGACCTGAAGATGGATCGCCGCGGACGACAGGCCGTCGGTCACAACGATCGCCACGTCGCAGAGGGGATGGTCCAGCCGCTGCAGATCATCGATGGACCTGTCGTGCAGCCGCCGGCCGAGGTCAGGGCGGCGCAGATAGTCGCTGCGCGACTCGGCGGCACTTGCCACACACAGTGTCGACAACCCCAGCGCACGGATCTGCCTCTCGACCGCCGCAATGTCGAAGGGCGCGTGAACCGCATCGCGCGCCCGGGCATGCGCCAGGGCGAAGTTCAGCACTTCCCGCGTCGGCAGGCTGGCACCGACCCGGCCGAGCGCGATGCGTGCCGGCGTGAACGCCGCCAGCTTGCGCAGCGGATCCGGCGCGGCCGTCATGCCGCGATCTCCCGCGCGAAACCCAGCAGCGGGTGCGCGGCGCCCGGGCTCAGCAGACGGCCATCATCGCCCATGATGCCGACATCCCGGAGCCAGGCCGCGAACTCCGGCGCCGGTTTCAGGCCCAGCAGATCGCGCACATAGAGCGCATCGTGGAACGAGGTGGACTGGTAGTTCAGCATCACGTCGTCGGCACCCGGAACGCCGATGATGTAGTTCACGCCCGCTGTGGCCAGCAGCGTGAGCAGCGTATCCATGTCGTCCTGGTCGGCCTCGGCGTGGTTGGTGTAGCAGACGTCACAGCCGATCGGCAGGCCCAGCAGCTTGCCGCAGAAATGATCCTCCAGGCCGGCGCGGATGATCTGCTTGCCGTCGTAGAGGTATTCCGGCCCGATGAAGCCGACCACGGTGTTGACCAGCAGCGGCTCGAAGGCGCGGCAGACCGCATAGGCCCGTGCCTCGCAGGTCTGCTGGTCGACGCCGTGATGCGCGCCGGCCGAGAGCGCAGTGCCCTGCCCGGTCTCGAAGTACATCACGTTGTCGCCCACCGTCCCTCGCTTCAGCGCGCGGGCGGCCTGCATGCCCTCCTTCAGAAGCGCCAAGGTCACGCCAAACGAGGCGTTCGCCTTCTCCGTGCCCGCCACCGATTGGAAGACGAGATCGACCGGCACACCCTGCTCGATCAGGTCGATGGTCGTCGTGACGTGGGTCAGCACGCAGCTCTGCGTCGGGATCTTGTAGCGCGCGATGAGCGTGTCGAGCAGATCCGAGATCCGCGCCAGCACGAGGATGCTGTCGGACGCCGGGTTGACGCCGATGACGGCATCGCCGCAGCCACACAGCAGGCCGTCCAAAGTCGCGGCAGCGATGCCGGCGAGATCGTCGGTCGGATGGTTGGGCTGCAGGCGCACGGCCATGATGCCGGCCTCGCCGATGGTGTTGCGAAAGCGCGTCACGACGCGGCGCTTGCTGGCGGCGAGGATCAAGTCCTGGTTGCGCATCAGCTTGGACACGGCGGCCGCCATCTCGGGCGTGATACCGGGCGCAATGTTGGCGAGGACGCGCGCATCGCAGGCGTCCGACAGCAGGAAGTCGCGGAAGCCGCCGACCGTCAGGTGGGCGATGGCGGCGAACGCTGCCGCGTCATGCGTATCGATGATGAGGCGGGTGACTTCGTCGGTCTCGTAGGGAACGACAGCTTCGTTGAGAAAGGTCTTCAGCGGCAATTCGGCGAGGCACATGCGCGCCGCCACGCTCTCCTCGGCCGAGGCCGCCGCGATGCCAGCCAGGTGATCGCCGGAGCGTATCGGCGTCGCCTTGGCGAGCACGTCCTTGAGATCCCTGAACGTCCAGGTCGTGGCACCGACTTGATGACGATAAGCCATGGCGACCTTCTGCGATACGCGCCGGAACTGCGGATGCCATCATGATCATCGCAGGTTCCGCCCTCGTCAATCCGCGGACTGGCGAGGACGTGATGGCGCTCATGGCGGGTCGGACCGCGTCGCTCTAGCGACGCCCCGGCGCGCCGCGCCGGATCATGAGCGCCGCTGGAGCGGCGCGGTCCCACCCGTCGCCAGCACGGCCTTACTGATCCAACCATCGCATCGCCAAACGTCACATCGGCAGGCTCAACCGCGTGCGCAGCGCCTCGCGGATGTGCAGTCGGGCCGCCTGCTCGGCTGCGTCGGGGTCGCGACGCGCGATGGCCTCGACAATCACGGCGTGCTCGCGGCAGGCGGTTTCGGGTCGCTTGGGCGCGGTGAACGTCGTCACACGCAACAGGGCGATCGCGTCCTGAAGCTCGCCCAACGCCTGCTGGAGATAACGGTTGCCCGCCGCCTCCACGATGGCGGCATGGAAGTCGCGGTTGACGGCGGCCATGCGCTGCGGATCGGTGCGCGCCGCGACGAACGCATCGAGCATCGCCTGCAGCGCCTCCAGCTCCGGCTCGGCCGCGCGCTGTGCCGCCATGCGGGCCGCCGCGCCCTCGAGGATTTCGCGCATGGCGTAGAGTTCCAGGACCTGCGAGCGATCGAGGGTGGCCACGACAAGGCCGCGTCCGCCGGACGCCACAGCCAGGCCGCGCGCCACCAGGCGCCCCAACGCCTCGCGCACCGGGGTGCGGCTGATGCCCAGCTCGGCCGCGATTTCGGCTTCGCGCAGCCGGTCGCCCGGCCGGTAACGGCCCGACTGCAGCGCCGCGCACAGGGCGCGATAGGCGCCCTCGCCGCGCAACTCGTCGCGCCCGATATCCGTTGCCAGTTGGCTCACCCGCCTCTCCTCGTTCGGGATGGCCGGGATGCGATGCTTCGCCACGTGCCATCCATATTGCATACTATTGTATACCATAGTATTCAATGTGTCGAACACCCGATGCGGAGACCTGGGATGTCGGACATCGACTGCGATGTATTGGTGGTGGGCGCCGGCAACGCGGCGGCCTGTGCAGCGTTGGCGGCGCGCGAGCATGGCGCCAGCGTGGTGATGCTGGAAGCGGCCCCGGAGGATGATTCGGGCGGCAACAGCCGTTACACCGCCGGCGCCATGCGCGTGGTGTTCAACGGCGTCGACGACCTGGCCCAGCTCTACGACCTGACCGACGATGAAAAGCGCAACGTCGATTTCGGTGTCTATACCGCCGATCAGTATCTCGACGACCTGATGCGGGTGACGCAGTACCGCAGCGACCCGGAACTGGCCGAGATGCTGGTCGACCAGAGCTTTCCCACCATGCGCTGGATGCGCAGCAAGGGCGTGCGCTTCCAGCCCAGCTATGGCCGGCAGGCGTTCAAGGTCGACGGCAAGTTCAAGTTCTGGGGCGGACTCGCGGTTGAGGCGTGGGGCGGCGGCCCGGGCCTGGTCGAGCTCGAGCACAAGGCCTGCAAGCAGCAAGGCATCGACCTGCGCTACGAGACGGCGGCAGCATCGCTGATCGAACAGGACGGCGTCGTTCTGGGGGCCGTGGCGCGCCACAAGGGCAAGCGTTTCGAGATCCGCGCCAAGGCGACGGTGCTGGCCTGCGGCGGCTTCGAGTCCAACACCGAGATGCGCACCCGCTATCTCGGGCCGACCTGGGATCTGGCCAAGGTGCGCGGCACGCGCTTCAACACCGGCGCCGGCATCCGCATGGCGCTCGACATCGGCGCCCAGCCGCATGGGCACTGGTCAGGCTGCCACGCGGTGGGCTGGGACCTCAACGCGCCGCCGTTCGGCGATCTGGAAGTCGGCGACAATTTCCAGAAGCACTCCTATCCGCTGGGCATCATGGTCAACGCCAGGGGCGAGCGCTTCGTCGACGAGGGCGCCGATTTCCGCAACTACACCTACGCCAAGTATGGCGGCGTGATCCTGTCGCAGCCCGAGCAGTTCGCCTGGCAGATCTTCGATGCCAAGGTGATCGACAAGCTGCGCGACGAATACCGCATCCGCCGCGTCACCAAGGTGCGCGCCGACACGATCGAGGAGCTGGTGAAGAAGCTCGAGGGCGTCGATGCGGCGCGCTGCCTGGAGACGATCAAGGCCTACAACGCCGCGGTGATGACCGATGTACCGTTCAATCCCGCCGTCAAGGACGGCCGCGGCACGCGCGGGCTCGCAGTGCCCAAGACCAACTGGGCCAATGTCATCGACACGGCGCCGTTCGAGGCCTACGCCGTCACCTGCGGCATCACCTTCACTTTCGGCGGGTTGAAGGTCGACACCGGCTGCCAGGTGCAGCACACCGACGGCTCGGGCATCCCCGGCCTCTACGCCGCCGGCGAGCTGGTGGGCGGCCTGTTCTATCACAACTATCCCGGCGGCACCGGCCTGGTATCAGGCGCCGTGCTGGGCAAGATCGCCGGCGACAGCGCCGGCCGCGCCGTGACGGCGCGGTAGAACAGGGACGCGGAATTATGGAATCCTCCCCACTCAGTGGGGAGGTGCCCGAAGGGCGGAGGGGAGCCGACGTGGTCTCGATAACAAGGACC
>DATEIF010000179.1:0-7252 GCA_035279205.1 Vineibacter sp. | reverse complement strand
AACCTGATCGCCAAGGGCCACGTCGTCATCGGTGTCGACATGAATCCCGATGCCGGTGCCACCCTGCGTGCCGCGGGCGGTGCGATCGCGCCATCGCCGAAAGCCGCCGCGGCGCAGGCCGACGCGCTCGTGCTGGTGGTCGTGAACGCAGCCCAGGTCGAAGAGGTGCTGTTCGGCGCCGATGGCGCCATCGGCAGCCTGCCGTCGGGCCGCGTGGTGATGCAGTGCGCCACCGTGCCTCAGGGCTTCAGCACGACACTGGGCGAACGGCTGGCGGCGGCCGGCCATCCATTGCTGGACGCGCCGCTGTCCGGCGGTCGGGCCCGCGCCGACACCGGTGAGCTCACCATCATGTCCTCCGGCGCGGCGGCGGCCTATGACCAGGCCCAGCCGATTCTCGATGCGGTCGCCGCCAAGGTCTACCGGTTGGGTGACGCGCCCGGCATCGGCTCACTGGTCAAGACGGTAAACCAGTTGCTGGCCGGCGTACATATCGCCGCTGCTGCCGAGGCAATGGCGCTGGGCACCAAGGCCGGCGCCGATCCGCGCGCGCTCTATGACGTCATTAGCAACAGCGCCGGCAACTCCTGGATGTTCACCAACCGAGTGCCGCACATGCTGGACGGCGACTACACGCCGCTGAGCGCGGTGGACATCTTCGTCAAGGACCTTGGCCTGGTGCTCGATACCGGCCGCGCGGCGAAGCAGGCGCTGCCACTGGCGGCGGCGGCACATCAGTTGTTCCTCATGGCGTCGGCCGCCGGCTGGGGGCGCATAGACGACTCAGCCGTCGTGAAGATTTACGAGCAGATGGGCGCCTTCAGCGTTGCCGAACGGGCCGGCAAAACCACATGACACTGCCCCTCTATCGCCCGTAACACACGCGCGGTTAGACTAGCAGCGTACACTGCAACGCCCGACCACCGGACCGCCATGCGCCGTAACCGCTCTACCAAGATCGTTGCTACCCTGGGGCCGGCCACCGCCACGCCCGAGCGCATCCGCGCCCTCTTCCTGGCCGGCGTCGATGTGTTCCGGCTCAATTTCAGTCACGGCTCCATCGAGGACCATAGCGCCCGCGTCACCATTCTGCGCCAGCTGGAGCAGAAGCTCGGGCGACCGATCGCCATCCTGATGGACCTGCAGGGCCCGAAGATCCGGCTCGGCACGTTCGTCACCGACAAGGTCACGCTGAAGACGGGCGCGTCCTTCCGACTGACGCTCGACAAGGAGCCTGGTGACGCCAAGCGTGCGCCGCTGCCGCATCCAGCCATCTTCAAGGCCGTGCAGACCGGCAGCACCGTGTTGATCGACGACGGCAAGGTGCGGCTGCGCGTGAAGAAGCATACCGACGATTCGATCGATACCGAGGTCGTGGTCGGCGGCGAGGTGTCGAACCGCAAGGGCGTCAACGTGCCCGACGTGTTGCTGCCGCTGTCGCCCCTCACCGAAAAGGATCAGAAGGACCTCGAGGCCGGCCTCGAGCTGGGTATCGACTGGGTGGCGCTGAGCTTCGTGCAGCGCGCCGCCGATATCGCTGACCTGCGCAAGCTGGTCGGCGATCGCGCCGCCATCATCGCCAAGATGGAAAAGCCGGCCGCCGTCGAGAACCTCGACGAAATCCTGGCCCTGACCGACGGGCTGATGGTGGCGCGTGGTGATCTGGGCGTCGAGCTGCCGCCCGAGGATGTGCCGCCCATCCAGAAGATGATGCTGCGCGCCGCCCGCCATGTCGGCAAGCCGGCGATCGTCGCCACCCAGATGCTCGATTCGATGGTGCATGCGCCGACGCCGACCCGCGCCGAAGCCTCCGACGTGGCGACCGCCGTCTATGACGGCGCCGATGCGGTGATGCTGTCGGCCGAGACGGCATCCGGCGACTATCCGATGGAAGCCGTGTCGATCATGGATCGCATCCTGGCGCGGGTCGAAAAGGACCCGACCTATCGGCAGATCATGAACGCCAGCCGCCACGACCCCGAGCCGACGGCCGCCGATGCGATCAGCGCCGCCGCGCGTCAGGTGGCGCACACCCTGTCGGCGGCGGCGATCGTCACCTACACGACCTCGGGCTCGACCACGCTGCGCGCCGCGCGCGAGCGGCCCGACGTGCCGATCCTCTGCCTGACGCCGCGGCTGGCCACGGCGCGGCGCATGCCGCTGGTGTGGGGCGTGCATGCGGTGCAGAGCCCCGATGCGCACAACTTCGCCGAGATGGTGCAACGCGCCCAGCACGTCGCCCTGCGCGAGGAGATGGCCAAGGAAGGCGATCGCCTGGTCGTCACCGCCGGCGTGCCGTTCGGCACACCGGGCGCCACCAACATCCTGCGCATTGCACGGGCATAGGACTCGTCATCCCGAGCACAGCGAGGGATCTCCTGCGAATGACGCACCGTAGTTCCGCCCGCGGGAGATCCCTCGCTGCGCTCGGGATGGCACTGACTAAGGCCGCACGACCACCCAGCCCTGCTCGGCCAGTTCGATGAGGGTCACGACGCCGGCCGGGACGATCTTGGCCTGCGGGACGATCGGGACGTCCTTGCCCTCGCGCTTCTTCATGGACTGGATGGTGTTGTCGCAGGCCGCGAATCCGACATTCGGCATACCCTGGGCGAACGAGTCCAGCCGCGCCTTCACCGGCGAGGTGTCGGCGCGCAGCATGTGCAGACCGGCGTTGAAGGCGACGATGACGATCTCGACCTCGTCACCCTGGTCGGTGTAGTGCCGGCTGACATTGGCCGCGACGTTCAACGCGGCATTCATCTTGTCGGGATCGTTGTCACTGACCTGCAAGGCCAGCCGATGCGTCTTGCCGGCGGCACGCGCCCCGCCCGGGGTCGTTGCCACCAGCGCGGGCAGAGCGAGAAATACTTTCCGGCGGTGCATGTCGGCCTCCCCTCTTCACGGCTCCGTACGCCTGCGGTCACGCCGTGACGATGTCGGTTTTCGATGGCTTCTGACGATCGAACTCCCGCAGCAGCGGCTGGCGCAAGCGCCGCCACAGCTGGATGACTTCCCGGCGCGCGGTCGCGGCACGATCCGCCTTGAAGGTGGCGCCGTAGCCGAGGTCGCCAATCAGGTGGTAGATCGTGCGGATCGACTCGAAGGGAAAGTAGCCGCTGTCGGGCGAGTCGCGCGCCTCGTCGAGATTGCGGAACACCGAGCGGAACTCGTCGATCACGGCACTCAGCTTCTTCATGACCGCCGAATACTGCGCCTGGGTCGGCGCTTCCAGGTGCGTGTACTGAACCGCCTCCTGCACCGCATCGACAAGCTGCGACCACAGATCGCGCAGCTGCTCCAGAAAACTCGTACGGCGCTGGAAGCAGGCCGTGAGCCACGCCGCCGGGACGGCCGAGACGAAGATCGCACCATCCTTCAAGAGGACGTAAAGCTCATCGAAGCGATCAACGAACTTGAACCAGGTCAGCAGCGCACCGTAGGCCACGTAGACCAGGATGGAGACGATCACCCATCGCAGCAGGGTGCGCCGGGTCATCACGCTATCCTTTCGGGCGCTTGTCGATCACGCGCCGGGCCTTGCCGATCGAGCGCTCGACGGCACCGGCGCCGGCAACCTGGACCGAGGCGGTGACGCCGCACATGCCCTTCACCCGCTCGGCCAGCATCAGGCCGAGCGCCGCGCGCTGCGCCTCGCCAATATCGCCGCGCGCCTCGACGACAATCGCCAGCGCGTCCAAGGCGCCGTCGCGGCTCAGCTCCAGCACATAGTGCGGCGACAGGCCGTCGACCTTCAGGATCTGCTCCTCGACCTGGCTCGGGAACAGGTTCACGCCGCGCACGATCAGCATGTCGTCGCTGCGGCCGGTGATGCGCGCCATGCGCCGCATCGACGTCACGCTGCCAGGCAGCAGCCGGGTCAGGTCGCGCGTGCGGTAGCGGATCACGGGCAGCGCTTCCTTGCTGAGCGACGTGATCACCAGCTCGCCCAGCTCGCCATCCGGCAGTGGCCGGCCGGTCTCGGGATCGACGATCTCGGGCAGGAAATGATCCTCCCACATCGTGAGCCCGTCCTTGCTGGTGACGAACTCCTGCGCCACGCCCGGCCCCATCACTTCCGACAGGCCGAAGATATCGACGGCGTCGATGCCCGTGCGGCGTTCGATCTCGCTGCGCATCGCGTCGGTCCACGGTTCGGCGCCGTGGATACCGATGCGCAGCGCCGTATCGCGCACATCGATGCCCTGGCGGTCGAACTCGTCGGCCAGCGCCAGCATGTAGGACGGCGTCACCATGATGACGCGGGCGCCGAATTCGCGAATGAGCTGAACCTGACGCTCGCTGAAACCGCCCGACATCGGCACGACGGTGCAACCCAGCCGCTCGGCGCCGTAGTGCGCCCCCAGTCCACCGGTGAACAGGCCGTAGCCGTAGGCGTTATGCACGATATCGCCGGGGCGGCCGCCGCCGGCCCAGATCGAACGCGCCATCAGATCAGCCCAGCAATCGATGTCGCCCTGGGTGTAGCCCACCACCGTCGGCCGGCCCGTCGTGCCGCTGGAGGCATGCACGCGCACGCAGCGTTCACGCGGCACGGCGAACATGCCGTAGGGATAGTGATCGCGCAGGTCTGACTTGGTGGTGAACGGAAAGGCCGACAGATCGTCGAGCGCCCGCAAGTCGTCCGGATGCACCCCGGCCGCATCGCACTTGGCGCGGTAAGGGGCCTGGTTCGTCCAGGCGTGGCGGACGCTGGAGCGCAGGCGCTCGAGCTGCACCGCGCGCAAGGCATCCAGCGACAACGACAGTTCCGGGAACGGTTCGGACATGCGCTCTACACCATGCAGCAGGGACGGCAGCGACCTACATCGTCAGGTACCTGTGGCCGGCGCCTTGGGTTCGTCGGTGAAGACGAACCGGCGGTAGAAGAATGCCAGGGCCAGCAGCACCGCGCCCAGCCCGAGGAACGAGAAGACGCGCAGCAGCTCGCTCAGGCCCGACATGTCGACCAGGAAGACCTTGGCGATCGTCAGGCAGACCAGAGCCATGCCGGCATGCCGCGCCGCCGGGATTCGCCGCCACATGCCCAGCGCCAGCAGCGCTGCGCCAAAGGCGAGCCACACCACGGAATAGAGGTAGAGCTCGGCGCCATCGGCATCGAACGGATCGCCATCGAACGTGGGGTGATACAGATGCCGCACCTCGACCGACAGGAAGACGAACAGCAGGAAGACCGTGCCGGCGCCGGCCATGGTGCGGGAGACAATGTCGGTCGAGCTTGCCAGCCGCCATGCGGCCACCGCCGCCAGCACGGCCGGTACCCCATAGCCCAGCAACAGCCCGTTGACGATCGGCGTGGTGCCGACATCGCCGCCCACGAACACCGGGTTGAACAGCAGCGCCTGCACGACAACGGCCGCGGCCATCGCCAGCCCGCCGGCGATCCGCCACACCCAGCGCCCGACACTGGACGACGCACGGCTGTCGCGCATCAGCGCCAGCACCGCGAAGACGCCCCATGCCGCGACATAGGTCGCGCGCTCCATGAAGTCCATGCGTTCGCGGGCCAGTCCATCGGGATGGAACAGGCTGCGGATCTCCAGCGTCACCAGCAGGAAGAGGAACAACGCCGCGGCGGCATCGACGATCACCGTCAGCGCATCGTCGGCCCACAGCTTGAGGAACCAGTTGGCGACCCAGAACGCCACGGCCGCCAAGCCGTAGGTGTAGAGGATCCAGTTCACCAGGGGCCAGCTTCCCAGCGGGTAGTCGAGCAGCGACGGGTTGACCGCCAGCCGCACGGTCACGACACCGACCAGCAGCCAGCACAACCAGCGTAGGATCGGCAGGTCGAGCTTCCAGGCAATCCAGGCCACGGCTGGCAAGGTGAGCGCATAGGCCATGGTGACCCACTGCCGTTCCAGCTCCAGCGGGATAGCGGCCGCGATGAAGAACGCCACGCCGACGGCCATGAAGCCCAGCGCCTCGGTAGCGCCCGGCATCTGCAGGCGCCAGCGCGCCAGGCGCTCGGCGCCGATCAGGTAGGGCACGGCGAGCCCCAGGCTGATCAGGCCCCACGTCGCATCGGGCAGGCCGGAGCGCAACGCGCCATAGGCCAGCAGCAGGTGCAGCGCCGCACCGCCCGCCGAGAGGGCTGCCCAGAAACCGGGCCGCCCGGCATTCCACATCAGCGCGTAGGCGCCGGCGGCCAGCAGGCCGCCGATGATCACGATCGTGCGCGCAAACGGCTCGATCTGCTGGAACGCCGTGTCGAACCAGCGATCGCCGCGCCAGATCATGAACGACACCAGCGAGATCGCCACCGGCGCCACGGCGAGCCATTGATAGCGCGGAACATAGCGCGCCAGCGCGTAGATGCCGGCGGCATACAGGCCCAGGCTGATCCAGCCGGCCCACTGGGTCTCCGCGCCGGCAATGGCAAACACCAGCATCAGGCCCGTGACCAGGGTGGCGGCCCAGACCTTGGCCACGACATGCGCCGGCGCATCGCCCTCCTCGCGCACCCGCCGCCAGGTCGCCCAGACGAAAAGACCGGCGACCGCGACCTGGAACAGTCCGACCCAGATCAGCTCATCCGTGTGCCGGGGCGGATCGACCAGGCGCATCACCAGCCATGCCAGCGTCCATCCCGCATCGCCCGCCAGCACGCCCCATCCCAGCCACCACCAGCCGCGATGGCGGATCACGGCCAGGGTGCCGACCGAGATCGCCAGCAGGTAGCCGAACAGCAGCGGCATGTTGGACGTATCGCTGCCGAGGAAGATCGGCGACAGCACGCCGCCGACGAATCCCAGCGCCGCCACGAACGGGCCGTGCCGCAAGGCAAGGCCAATGGCGATCGCCGTCAGCGCGATGGCGAGTACCCCGGCCAGCGGCTTCGGTATCAGGTCGTAGAGGGCGGCCGACGCCAGCAAAGCGGCAAACAGGACCGCCACGCCGGACGCCGCCACCGCCTGCGCGATCCGCGCATCACGGCTGCGCAGCCACTCGGCGATGCCGATCAAGGCCGCGCCCGCGATGGTACCGAGGATCACGCGCACCGTCGGCGGCAGGTAACCCTGATCGATGGCGTAGCGGAACAGGAACAGCCCGGCCAGCGCGACCGCGATGGCGCCCAGCCAGATGAAGAGGTTGCCGCCCAGCTTCTGCTCCAGCGTCGCACGCGACCAGCCGGAGTCCGCCGTCGACGCCGCCAGGGGCGGCGCCGTGGCCGGCTCCAACGGCGGCGGCGCCGGGGGCATGTAACCAGGCGCGGGCATGGGAGCCGGTG
>DATEIF010000178.1:0-6296 GCA_035279205.1 Vineibacter sp. | reverse complement strand
CAGCCTGGGCAAGTTCGCCGGCGCCTTCATCGGCGGCACCATCGGCGGCCTCAGCCTGCGTGAATCGCTGGCGCTGGCCTGTGGCATGAACGCGCGCGGCTCGACCGAGGTGATCGTCGCCACCATCGGCCTGTCGATCGGCGTTCTCGACCGCAACCTGTTCAGCCTGATCGTGGCGATGGCCGTCATCACGACCATGGCCATGCCGCCGATGCTGCGCTGGGCTCTGGGCCGCCTGCCGCTGGGCCCCGAAGAAGCCGAGCGCCTGGAGCGCGAAGCCAACGAGGCGCGCGGCTTCGTGCCGCGCCTCGAGCGGCTTCTGGTGGCGGCCGACGACAGCCCCAGCGGTCAGCTGGCCGCGCGATTGACCGGCCTGCTGGCCAGTGCCCGGCACCTGCCGGTCACCGTGGTCAAACTGCCGGCGCCGATCGGCGAGCCAGCCGCCGGCAACGGCGTGGAAGCGATCGCGCAGGAGGCGGCGGAGACGGCCAGACCAGAGACAGCGGATCGCGAAGCCGATATGCCGGCCGATATCACGACCCGCACGATCACGGTTCCGGCCGCCGAGGGCATCGCGAACGAGGCCCGCAAGGGGTACGACCTGCTGACAATCGGAATCGAGCTGGCGTTGCGCGAGAACGGCGAGGTCAGCCAGGAGGTGGGCGAGATGGCCGCCGGTTTCGACCGGTCCATCGCGATCGTGGCCGCGCGTGGACCGCATGCGCAGGATCCGGTCGGCTATCACCTCAACATTCTGGTGCCGATCAACGGCACCTCCTACGCCGCGCGCGCCGGCGAGGTGGCGCTGGCGATCGCCCGCGCGCAGCACGCGTCGGTCACGGCGCTCTTCGTCTCGCAACGGCCTCAGGGGCTGTCACGCCAGCAGCGCCTGGGCCGGCATCTGGGTGCCGACAACGAGGAGGACGCGATCCTCCGGCATTTCGTCGATCTGGCCGAGCAGTATGAGGTGCCGGTACGCACGGCCGTGCGTGGCGGCGTGCCGCCGGCCGCGGCGATCCTGCAGCAGGTGCGCCGCGGTGATCACAATCTCCTCGTGCTGGGCGTCAGCCCGCGCGCGGGTGACACGCTGTCCTTCGGGCCTGTCGTGACCGAGGTCGCGGCGCAGTGCCCGCGCTCGGTGATGTTCGTATCGAGCTGACGGGCGCGCCGCCTTATCCCTCGAGCAGCTCGCTGCGCAGGCGCGTGCGGCCGGCACTGTCGAGGCCGAGGCCGGCTTCGAGGAAGGTCTCGACCTCGCCATGGTTTTCGCGCAGGGCCGCGAAGGCGGCCTCCAGATAGTCGATGCGCGCTTCGATGAGAGCGGCACGCATGGTGTCGCTGAGCTCGGGATAGCGGCCGACATGGCCTGTCCACACGGCGTTGGTGTGGAGATAGTCGGCGACCACGGTATCCCATGGCACGCCCAGCGCCGTCAGCAGCAGGGCGGCGGCGAAGCCGGTGCGGTCCTTGCCGGCGGTGCAATGGAAGACCAGCGGCCGGCGCGTGCCGTCCGACAGCGCCGCAAACAGGGTGCGGAACGCCGCCGCGGCGCGCTGCGGATAGTCGCGGTAGTGCGACGTCATCAACGCGACGACCAGCTCGGGCGTCGCGCGGCCCTCGTCGAGGGCCAGACGCAGATGCTCGCCGACGCGCGGCTCGATGGCCGCCGCCAGGACCTGGGCCTGCAGCCCGGCGATCGCGTGCGGTGTTTCGGCGGCTTCGTTGATGCCGCGCAGATCCACGATCGTGCGCACATCAAGCGCCGACAACGTCCGGCAGTCAGCCGCCGTCAGGCCGCCCAGGTGCGCCGAGCGAAAGACCAGGCCATGGCGAACGCGCCGGCCGTCCACGGTGCGATAGCCGCCGAGATCGCGGAAGTTGGTGCAGCCTTCCAGCGTGACGATGCGGGGCAGGGAAGCGATGTCGTTCATGGCGGTACCTTGGCCACACCGATCGCGGTGTGGTAGCGCCGGTCATGCAAGTCTGGCACCCGCCGGGCGGGGATGACGCGCGCTGGCCCAACACAAATCTGAAACGGCCGGCGCGCACACTACCCGGTTACGGGATCGAAGAAGCCGATCACGCGGCGCAAGGTGTGATCGGCGGCGAATTCAACGATGTCGATTCCCGCGACCCGCACCGATCCGTTGGCAAGCACTCGTTTCCAGCCGAAGCGCAGCACGTCGTGATGCACGTCCAGCGCCGTGGTGCGCAGCACCACGGAACCGGGCAGGCGCGTGAGCACGCCGTCGATGTGGTCGCTGAGCGCCTGGCGGCCGACCGTGTGCACGGTCGGATCGGTATATTGCGTGTTGTCGGTCCAGATCGGCGCGACCATGGCCAGGCGCCGCGCAGCCTGCGGTTCGTTCCAGGCGGCGCAGTAGAGGTCGATGCAGTCGTCGATCGTCATGGCGCGTCTGTGCCACAAATGCGTGCGCGTGCCAAATCACGCAGCACCACGACAAACGCCTCGGCATGCTGTCGGCGGTGCGATAGCCTTTTGCCGCTCGTCCATCGGTCCGGAGATGCGTTGCGATGATCGACAGGTTGAAACGTCTGCTGGCCCTGGCCCTGTTCTGCATCGCCATTGCTATCGGCGGCACTGCCCCGGTGCGGGCGCAATCGGAAGCCGAGGTCAACGCCAGGCTTGACGGCCTGTTCGGCGATCACAGGCCCTATCGGACGTTCTTCGCCGACCTGAAGACGGCGATCGAGGCGGGCAACAGGCAGGCTATCGCCGCGATGGTGTCTTACCCGCTGACCGTCAAGATCGGGGGCAGGGAGCTATCGTTGCGATCCG
The DNA here is from genome assembly GCA_035279205.1 of Vineibacter sp. GTDB lineage: Bacteria > Pseudomonadota > Alphaproteobacteria > Reyranellales > Reyranellaceae > Vineibacter. Next base: position 3,496 of record DATEIF010000178.1, on the reverse strand, counting down.
CGTCGGATCTTCTCGCGCGCTACGATCAGGTTGTCACGGCGCGGGTCACCGCGGCTGTGCGCAAGCAGACCTATGGGGCCCTGTTCGCCCGCGACACCGGTGTCATGATCGGTGACGGGGAACTCTGGTTCAGCGGCATTTGCAGCGACAATGCCTGCCAGCGCCAAACGGTGAAGATCATCGCCGTCGCGCCGTGACCACGGCACCGCTGTCACGCCGCCCGCCACCTCGTCATCCCGCGCCATTGCGGCAGCCGCGGCCATGGCCTACACCTGTGGTGTCGCGGCCCGACAGACGGGCGCGGGACATGACCCGAGACCGATCCAGGGAGGCGGCGATGAAATTCACCGTCGGGCTCAAGGATAAGGGCAGGGCAAACCACGTCGCCGTGGATGCCGAGGACGCGCTCATCGCCGCGCTGAAGGCCAAGACCGAGCATCCGGAAGCGCGGATCATGTATGTACGCCCGCAGAACCGTCGCGGCGATGCCCGCCATCCGCCGGAGATGCAGGCCAACGATGTCCATTGATCGGATTGCTGCAGTGCACCCAGTCGAGGAGGGGGTGTCCGGGATTTGAAAACCGGTTAGGATCGTGCCGTGCAAGCCCCGCCAGAAGGGCTGTACGGGGAGGACGTTCAAACGAGGAGGCGTTCCATGAACACGCGTCGCACGACGTGGTTCGCGGGCATCCTGTCCGCGACCGCGTGTCTGCTTGCCGTGATGGCCGGTCACGCCAGGGCCGAGGACAAGCCGCACTACGGCGGCGAGCTGGTGTTTCCCGTTCCGTCGGAGCCGCCGTCCTATGACGCACACCGCGAGCAGACATTCGGCGTCATCCATCCACTGGCGCCGCACTACAACGGGCTGCTGCGCTTCGACCCCAGCGATCCCACCGGCACCAAGCCGGCGCCGGATCTGGCCGAGAGCTGGACGGTGTCGAGCGACGGGCTGCTCTACACGTTCAAACTGCGCCAGGGCGTGAAGTTCCACGACGGCAACGAGATGACGTCCAAGGACGTCAAGGCGTCCTACGACAAGATCATCTTTCCTCCTGACGGGATCGTCAGCGACCGCAAGGGCCAGTACAACGGCGTACAGGCCGTCGAAGCGCCCGATCCCTATACCGTCGTGTTTCGCCTGAAGTGGCCGGCGGCGTCCTTCCTGGGATCACTGGCGTCACCTTGGAACTGGATCTATCGCGCCGACATCCTGGCCAAGGACATGCGCTGGTACGAGACGCATGTGAACGGGACCGGTCCGTTCACCTTCGTCGAGCACGTCAAGGGTTCGCACTGGGTCGGCAAGAAGAACCCGGACTACTGGGACAAGGGCAAGCCGTATCTCGACGGCTACCGCGCGCTGTTCATCAGTTCGTCGGCCGCCCAGGTCGCCGCCGTCCGCGGCGAGCGCGCCCACATCCAGTTCCGCGGCTTTACGCCGGCCGATCGCGACACGCTGAAGGCAGCGTTGGGCGACAAGATCACGGTCGCCGAAAGTCCGTGGGACTGCCTGCTGATGGTGGTGCCCAACCAGCAGAAGAAGCCGTTCGGCGACAAGCGCGTGCGCCGCGCGCTCACGCTGGCGCTCGACCGTTATGCCGGCTCCAAGGCGCTGTCGCGCATCGCCATCGTCAAGGAAGTGGCCGGCGTGCAGGTGCCCGGCACGCCCTACGCGACGCCACCGGCTGAGCTCGAGAAACTGGCGGGCTACGGCAAGGACATCGCCGCCGCCCGTGCCGAGGCCAAGAAGCTCCTGAAGGAGGCCGGCGCCGAAGGCCTGTCGTTCACCTTCTCCAACCGCGGCGTGCCCATGCCCTATGAGCCGATGGCGGTATGGCTGATCGATCAGTGGCGCCAGATCGGCGTGACGGTGAAGCAGGAGGTGGTCGAAGCCGCCGCCTACTACACGGTGCTGAAGAAGGGTGAGTTCGACGTCGCCATGGATTTCCAGTGCGGCTACACCGTCGAGCCCGACCTCGACCTCTACAAGTTCACGTCGCGCAGCCAGAACCCGTCGAACTACGGCTTCTACGAGGACAAGGTGCTCGACGAGCTGTTCGAGAAGCAGAGCCGCGCCACCAATGTCGAGGAGCGCAAGAAGCTGGTGCGTGCCTTCGAAAAGCGGCTGCTCGACGAGGAGGCGCACTACCTGATGACGCTGCAGTGGCATCGCATCATCCCGCACTCGAGCAAGGTCAAGGGCTGGCAGATCACGCCCAGCCATTACCTCAACAACACGCTCGACACCGTCTGGCTCGCACCCGGCCCGACGCAGTGAGTCTTTATCCCTTCTCCCCGCGCAGGCGGGGAGAAGGTGCCCCGAAGGGGCGGATGAGGGGCTTCCCGACGGTGAGTCCAGAATGCGCTGCTCCAGACAAAAACGCCTGATCGCTGCTGGTCGCGGGATCGCAAAGCCCCTCATCCGGCGCTTCGCGCCACCTTCTCCCCGCCTGCGCGGGGAGAAGGGATAACCGCCATGTGGCGCTTCGTCATCAACCGCTTCCTGCTGATGATCCCGACCCTGCTCGGGGTTGCGATCATCATCTTCCTGTTACTGCGCGTCATTCCGGGCGACGTGGTCGAGGCCAAGTTCATGTCGGGCGAAGGCTCGGGCGTGTCGGCCCAGGTGCTGGCCGCCGAGCGGGCGCGGCTGGGGCTCGACAAGCCGGTGTGGGAGCAGTTCGCGATCTGGATCTGGGGCGTGGCGCAGTTCGACTTCGGCATCTCGATGTGGACCGGGGCGCCGATCAGCGACGAGATCGCGCTGCGTTTCGCGCTGTCGCTGCAGGTGGCGCTGATGGCGACCCTGGTCGCCACGGCACTGGCGCTGCCGCTGGGGGTCATCGCCGCCCTGAAGCAGGACACCTGGGTCGACTACGCCGTGCGCATCTTCTCCATCGCGGGCCTGGCGATGCCGTCGTTCTGGCTCGGCATCCTGATGATCCTGGGCTTCCTGGTGTTCTTCCGCTGGGTGCCGCCCATGGTCTACACGCCGTTCTGGGTCGATCCCTGGCAGAACATGCTGCAGCTGATCTGGCCGGCGCTGGCGGTTGGCTACCGCTACTCGGCGATGGCCACGCGCATGACGCGGTCCTCGATGCTGGAGGTGCTGCGCGAGGACTATATCCGCACGGCGCGCGCCAAGGGCCTGTGGCTGAAGCTGATCCTGGTGCGCCATGCGTTGAAGAACGCCATGCTGCCGGTGGTCACCGTGATCGGCCTGGAGTTCGCCTTCCTGCTCGGCGGGCTGGTGGTGACCGAGCAGGTCTTCAATCTCAACGGCCTGGGGCTGCTCTTCGTGCAGGCCATCGCACGGCGCGACTACACGCTGACGCAAGCCCTCGTGCTGCTGGTGGCCAGTGCCTTCATCGTCGTGAACTTCGCGATGGACATCATGTACGCCTGGCTCGACCCGCGAATCCGGTACCGGTAGGGGCAAGCGATGGGGCACACCGACATCCGTGCCTTCATGTCCCCTCCCCCCTTGTGGGGGAGG
>DATEIF010000177.1:0-2439 GCA_035279205.1 Vineibacter sp. | reverse complement strand
CAATCGCCGTGCTGTTCACCGAGCACGACATGGACGTGGTGTTCGCGCATGCCGATCGCGTCATCGTGCTCGATCGCGGGCGATTGATCGCACAGGGCACGCCGGCCGAGGTGCGTGCCGATCCGCAGGTGCAGGCCGTGTATCTCGGCTCCGGCGCGATGTACGGCCATGCCCACTGACGGCACGACCCCTCGCGCGATGCTGCAGGTCGACGGCCTGCATGCCTACTACGGCCGCGCCCATATCCTCGCCGACGTGGCGCTCGCGGCGTCTGCCGGCGACGTGCTCGCCCTGCTGGGCCGCAACGGTGCGGGCAAGTCGACGACCTTGAAATCGATCATGGGCCTGCTGCGGCCGGCCGAGGGCTCGGTCACGTTCGACGGCACCCGCATCGATGGGTTGGCGCCCTATCGTATCGCGCGGCTGGGGCTGGGCTTCGTGCCCGAGGACCGCCGCATCTTCACCGACCTGTCGGTGCTGGAGAACCTCGAGGTCGGGCGTCAGAAGGCGCGCGCTGGCGCACCGACATGGACGCCCGACAAGCTGTTCGAGCTGTTCCCTAATCTTGGCCGCATGAAGAGCCGGCCAGGCGGGCGCATGTCGGGTGGCGAGCAGCAGATGCTGACCATCGCGCGCACCCTGATGGGCAATCCCCGCTGCGTGCTGCTGGACGAGCCGTCGGAGGGCCTGTCGCCGCTGATCGTCGAGCAGATGGCCGAGGCCATCCGTGCCATGCGGTCGGAGGGCCTGTGTGTGATCCTGTCGGAACAGAACCTGCATTTCGCATCGCTGGTCGCCGACCATGCCGTGATTGTCGAGAAGGGCCGGGTGCGCTTCGCCGGCACCATGGATGACCTGCGCGCCGATCCCGCGGTGCGCGAGCAGTACCTGTCGGTGTGAGGAGTCTTTCCTCCCCAGCTTCGCTGGGGAGGTGCCCCGAAGGGGCGGAGGGGAGCCATGGTGATCTTGGTAACAAAGACCACGTCGGCTCCCCCTCCGGCCTTCGGCCACCTCCCCCAACTGCGTTGGGGGAGGGAAGAAGAAGGAGGGCAAATGTTTATTTTTATTCCGCTTGTTGCGCGGTGGACCGACACCAATATCCGCTCACCGATCGGCGTTGGTGGGTGTTGAGGTCACGCATGCCTGAGGTCGTGCCGCGCGAGTCCTGCCGTTGCGTCGCCACAGGGCGCCGCGGCACACCGGCGAATTTCAGTCATTGTTGTCATTGTTGTCACGCGATTCCGGGCAGGCGTTTTGTTTCCGGAAATAGCCATAGCCCCCATCCCGCACCTTCGCGCGCTTCTCGTGGGGCGAACGCGTGTCGGCCTAAGTCGTTGATGACGTTGAAGGCGCGACCTTTCCACCCTTCGCGCGGTTCGCGTGAAGCCATTTCACGATATCCTTCCGGACGCACACGATGACCTCATCGCCCACCATCGTCGTCGGCATCGATGTCGGCGGCACCTTCACCGACCTGATCGCGGTCGATCAGCAGAGCCGCGCGGTGTCGCTGGCCAAGGTGCCGACGACGCCCGACAACCAGGCCTTCGGCTTTGTCGCGGCGCTGGAGCAGGCGAAACTCGATCCACGCGCCTTGCAGGCGATCGTGCACGGCACGACCACCACGACCAATGCGCTGCTGGAGCGTAAGGTCGCCAAGGTCGGCCTGATCACGACCAAGGGCTTTCGCGACGTGCTGGAGCTGGGCCGCCGCACGCGGCCTCAGCCCTATGGATTGACGGGCAGCTTCGAGCCGCTGATCCCGCGCGAGCTGCGGCTGGAAGTGGCCGAGCGCATGGATGCCGAAGGCGAGGTGGTGACGCCGCTCGACGAGGCGGCCGTGCGCGTCGCCGCTGAGCGCTTGCGCGACGCCGGCTGCGAGGCGCTGCTGATCCACTTCCTGCACAGCTACATCAACCCGGCGCACGAACGGCGGGCCGCCGACATCGCGCACACGGTGTGGCCCAACGCCTACGTCACCGCCGGCCACCAGATCGTGTCGGAGTACCGCGAGTATGAACGCGGCACCACGGCCAGCATCAACGCCGCCGTGCAGCCGATCCTCGACCGCTATGTCGGCCGTCTGGTCGGCGAGCTGAAGGACCGCGGTTTCGCGCGCGACCTGCTGGTGATGCAAGGCAACGGCGGCACCGTGACCGCGGGCCTCGTGGCCAGCCATGCCGTCAACACCGTGATGTCCGGTCCCGCCTCGGGCGTGATGGCGGCCGCCTACACCGGCCGCGCTTGCGGGCAGGAGAACCTGGTCACCTACGACATGGGCGGCACCTCGACCGATGTCGGCCTGATCAAGGATGGCGTGCCGCAGGTGTCGAGCGAACTCGACCTCGAATACGGCATGCCGATCCACGTCCCCATGGTCGACGTGCACACCATCGGCGCCGGCGGCGGCTCGATCGCGCATGTCGATCCGTCGGGCAT